>URYV01000055.1 GCA_900552285.1 uncultured Oscillospiraceae bacterium | reverse complement strand
ACGTTGGAAGAAATCAGCCAGGTCATGAGCCAAGTAAAACTGCATCAAATGGAAGTCGGCACGGTTGCCAAAAACGAAAGCTGTGAAAAGACAAAATGAGCGGCGTGATTTTGGCTGTTGATACAAGTAATTATACCACCTCGGCCGCATTGTGCGACGGCCGCGAGGTTATAAACACCGCCTCAAGACTCCTGCCGGTTGAAAAGGGTCATCTCGGCCTTCGGCAGAGCGAGGCGGTTTTTCATCATACAAGAGCTCTTCCCGAAATTATAGGAGAAGCGGTAAAGGACGGCGCAAAAATCGACGCCGTGGCCGTTTCCTCCCGCCCGAGGGATGTCGAAGGGTCATATATGCCATGCTTTCTTGCGGGTCTTTCGACCGCCAAAAGCATCGGTGCCGTGTGCGGCGTTCCAGTTTATGAATTTTCCCACCAGTCGGGGCATATTGCCGCTGCCGCCTACGGAGCGGGGAGACTTGATCTTCTCGAAAAGGAATTCATCGCCTTTCATCTTTCGGGGGGCACCACCGAGGCGGTTGTCGTAAAGCCCGACAGGGAAAAGGTGTTCAAAACCGAGCTTGCCGCACAGACCCTCGACCTTAATGCCGGTCAGGCGGTGGACAGGGTCGGTGCCTTGCTCGGTCTCGGCTTTCCCGCGGGGATAGAGCTTGAAAAGCTTGCTTTAAAAGGGTATTGCGCCGAAAAGATAAGGCCGTCGCTCAAGGGCGGCGACTGCTGCCTTTCGGGAGTGGTCAACAAATGCGAAAAGCTGCTTTCGGAAAACGCGCCGCGAGAGGACGTTGCGGCTTTTTGTCTTGAATATATTTTCCTGACCCTGGACAAAATGACCGAATACCTGCTTGATAAATACGGCGGCAGCGAGGTGCTCTATTCGGGCGGGGTCATGTCAAACGGAATTATAAGACGGAAAATGACCGAAAAATACGGCGGCTCGGCAATTTTTTCTCCGCCCGCCTTTTCCCGCGACAATGCTGCGGGAATATCAATTCTCGGGAGTATAAAATATGACGGTTAAAAGACCTCCTGTGTTAAGCGTTACTCAGCTCAACACCTATGCCCGCACGATTCTTGAACAGGATCCGGTGCTGAAAAACGTGTTTGTTGCGGGGGAAATTTCAAATTTTAAAAATCACATAAAAACGGGTCATTTTTACATGACTCTTAAGGATGAGAACGCCGCAATAAAGGCGGTTATGTTCCGAAGTTATGCTTCAAGACTGCGCTTTGTTCCCGAGGACGGCATGAACGTGCTTTGCCGCGGGCGTGTGTCGGTTTTTGACAGAGACGGGGCATATCAGCTGTATATCGAGGATATGCAGCCCGACGGTGCGGGGTCGCTTTCTGTGGCCTTTGAACAGCTTAAGAAAAAACTGTCGGAGAAAGGTCTTTTTGACGAAAAGTTCAAAAAGCCCATTCCGAAATATCCGAGTAAAATCGCGGTGATAACTTCTCCCACCGGGGCGGCTCTACAGGATATTCTGAATATTCTTTCCCGCCGTTGGCCGCTTTGCGAGGTGGTCGTCGTGCCCTCTTCGGTTCAGGGCCGGAGCGCTCAGGGCGAGCTTGTGCGAGCCGTGAAAAAGGCCGATTCTCTTTGCGCCGACACCGTGATAATCGGTCGCGGCGGCGGCTCGGTTGAGGATCTTTGGGCCTTTAACGGCGAGGAGCTTGCACGGGCGATTTTCGAGTGTAAAACTCCCGTTATTTCGGCTGTGGGTCACGAAACGGATTTCACGATTTGCGATTTTGTGTCTGATTTGCGCGCTCCGACTCCCTCTGCCGCAGCCGAGCTTGCCGCTCCCGACGCCGTCATGACCGAGGGGCTTATCCGAGGATACGGCCTGAGGCTTAAGGACGGTCTGACAGGTTCGGTAAACGCCATGGAAAAAAATCTTGAAAGGCTGAAAAATTCGCCTTTTTTGCGTTATCCCGACAGAATTTTCGAAACGAGAGAAATGTATCTCGACGGACTGTGCGACCGCATGACGGCGGCGCAGAAACTTAAGCTTTCAGAGAAATCGGGCAAATATGACATTTTGAAGGAAAAGCTGCTTGCTTTTTCGCCTCTTTCGGTGCTGTCCCGCGGATATGCGATACCGCTGAGCGGCGGAAAGCCGGTAAAATCGACAAAACAGCTTGAAATCGGACAGAAGCTTTGCCTTCGTCTTTACGACGGAGAGGCAAAGTGTACGGTGGAAAGCCTGAAAGGAAGATAAAAATGGCCGAAAAGAAAAAGGAAATGACCTTTGACAGCGCCGTTAAAAGGCTTGAACAGATTGTGGAAATGCTCGAGGGCGGAAAGCAGACCTTGGAAAAATCCATGGAGCTTTTTGAAGAAGGCAAGGCCCTTACCGAATTTTGCGAACAAAAGCTTAAAACGGCAAAGCTCAGGGTTGCCGAGCTTTGCGGGGAGGAAATAAAATAATGGAACAAAAGGAAAGACTTGAATTTTATGCCGGCAATACCGAGGCGGCGCTTGAAAAATATTTGCCGAAAAGCGATAAGCATTATGCCGTGCTTATCGACGCCATGAGATATTCTCTGCTCGGAGGCGGAAAACGAATTCGTGCCGCCCTTTGTCAGGAATTCTGCAGAGTGTGCGGGGGAGACCCGAATGACGCGCTGCCCTTTGCCTGCGCCGTGGAAATGGTGCACGCCTATTCGCTTATACACGACGATCTGCCCTGCATGGATAACGACGACATGAGAAGGGGAAAGCCCTCCTGCCATGTGGCCTTTCCCGAGGATACGGCCCTTCTTGCGGGCGACGCATTGCAGACCTATGCTTTTGAAACCGCCCTTTCGGCCGATCCCGAAAAAATTCTCGAAAAGAATATAATAAAGGCGGCGCGTCAGCTTGCAGTTGGCGCCGGGTGTAACGGAATGTGCGCCGGTCAGGTGCTTGATCTTATGTCTGAAACTCATAAAGCCTCTCATGAAGAGCTGGTTGAAATCCAAAAGCACAAAACGGGAGCGCTTATCATAACGGCGTCGCTCATGGGCTGCTTTGCCGCCGACGCAAACAACGCGCAAATCGAAGCCGCAAGGGTTTATTCCGACTGTGTCGGCTCGGCATTTCAAATGGTTGACGACGTGCTCGACGTAACCTCAACCGAGGAGGAACTCGGCAAGCCCATCGGCAGCGACGAGCAAAACAACAAAACCACCTTTGTTACCCTTTTCGGAGTTGAAAAGACCATGGAATTTGCAAAGGAATTGACCGAAAAGGCAAAAAATTCTCTTGACGTTTTCGGAGAAAATGCCGACTTTTTGAAAAATCTCGCCGACGCTTTGCTTTACCGTAAAAAATAGTATTTATTTTCTTTGAAAAGTCTTTAAACGGTATTTATTTTCTCTTTGATTTGTGATAAACTAATAAATATACAAATGAGGATTAGGGGAACGGGATGTTAGAAAAAATCAAATCTCCCGACGATGTTAAAAAATTACATGAAAGTGAGCTTGACGGGCTTTGCGCCGAAATAAGGGAAAAGCTCATAAAAACCGTTTCGCAAAACGGCGGCCATCTTGCTTCCAATCTCGGAACTGTGGAACTCACCGTGGCTCTCCACCGCAAATTCAATTCGCCGCGTGACAGCATTGTTTTCGACGTGGGTCATCAGTGCTATACCCACAAGCTGCTTACCGGCCGATATGACGAGTTTGACACGCTGAGAAAATTCGGAGGGCTTTCGGGTTTTCTTCGCCCAAATGAGAGTGAGCATGACGCTTTTGTTTCGGGTCACAGCAGCACATCCATTTCTTCTGCTTTCGGAATTGCGCAAAGCAATACCCTGTCATGCAACGAAAATTACACCGTTGCCGTCATAGGCGACGGGGCGATGACCGGCGGACTTGCTTTTGAGGGTCTTAACAATGCCGGCAAAACAAAATCCCGTCTTATCGTTGTTTTAAACGACAACAAAATGTCGATTTCAAAAAATGTCGGAGCTCTTTCAAGGCATTTGGCCGTGCTCCGCTCCCACCCGTCCTATTTTAATCTGAAAACCAAAGTGGAAAAAATTCTCGGTGCCGTTCCGATTGTGGGGCGGCCGATAACGGAGATTATACGGCGGTTAAAAAAAGGAATTAAAAATCTTTTTTATAACAGCACAATTTTCGAGGACATGGGATTTTACTATATCGGACCGGTGGACGGTCACGATATTTCAACACTTGAGGACTGCTTCGAGCTTGCAAAGCTTTTAAAGCGTCCCGCCCTCATACATATCTGCACCGTAAAGGGTAGGGGCTATTCCTTTGCCGAAAAATCCCCCGGCAGCTATCACGGCGTTTCCTCCGGTCTTGACATTAACACAGGCGAGGGTCAGCCCTCGGGCGAGAGCTTTTCGGGTCGGTTCGGAAAGAAGCTTTGCGGGCTTGCGCGTGAAAACGGCAGCATTTGTGCCGTAACGGCCGCCATGTGCGACGGAACGGGCCTTTCGGAGTTTTCAAAAAGCTTTCCCGAACGGTTTTTTGACGTGGGAATTGCCGAACAGCATGCTTTGACCTTCGCATCCGGGCTTGCAAAGGGCGGGAAAATCCCGGTCGTTGCGATATATTCCGCTTTTCTTCAGCGCGGATATGACCAGCTTGTTCACGATATTGCGGTTCAGGGGCTTAAGGTTGTGCTTTGCGTCGACCGCGCCGGAATAGTCGGAGAGGACGGGGAAATGCACCACGGTCTTTTCGATGTTTCCTTTCTTTATTCTTTGCCGAACACGGTAATATACAGCCCTAAAAATTTCGCCGAGCTTGAGGATGATCTTGAGCGGGCGGTGAGGGGGCAAAACAAGCTTTACGTTATTCGTTATCCGAGAGGCGGAGAGGCTTCTGCCGCCGACGGGTCGACTGTCGACTTTGACTGCTTTGAAGGCAAGGACAAAAAAACGGCGGTCGTTTCCTTCGGACGGGTCGGCGCGACGGTTCTTGAGGCGGCAAAGGAGCTTGAAATCTGCGGCGTTTGCTTTAACATGATAAAGCCTGTTCCGCATGAGGCAATCGAGCGGTTAAAAAAAATCGATAAAATATTTCTGTTTGAAGAGGGCATGAGATGCGGCGGGTTTTCCGAACACCTTGCAAGTGTGCTTGCCGAAAGCGGATTTAAGGGCAAGATAAGCATAACCGCCGTGAACGGATTTGTGCCCCACGGCTCGACGGGAGAGCTGCTCGGACGGCTTTGCCTCGATAAGGACGGAATTAAAAAAACTGTTATGGATGGTATAAATGGCTGAAAAAATGAGACTTGACGCATATCTTACCGAACACGGGCTTTGCGAAAGCCGTGAAAAGGCCAAGGCGGTCATTATGGCGGGCTGCGTCTTTGTTAACAATCAAAAATGCGACAAGGCGGGAACGGCCCTCAAGCCCGATGACAAGGTCGAGGTCAGAGGCGGGGAAATGCCTTTCGTCAGCCGAGGTGGTTATAAGCTTGATAAGGCTGTAAAATCCTTCGGTCTTGACCTTTCGGAAAAAATCTGTATCGACATCGGCGCCTCCACCGGCGGATTTACCGACTGTATGCTGCAAAACGGCGCGAAAAAGGTATATGCCGTGGATGTGGGATACGGTCAGCTTGCCTGGAAACTGAGAAACGACGAGCGGGTTGTGAAACTTGAACGGTGCAATTTCCGCCATGTCACGAAGGAGCAGATTGCCGATGAGGTTGATTTTGCGTCGGCCGACGTGGCTTTCATTTCGCTCAAGCTTATCCTGCCTCCCTTAAGACCCCTTCTTCGGGACGGGGGAGAGGCGGTTTGCCTTATAAAGCCCCAGTTTGAGGCCGGGAAGGACAAGGTCGGCAAAAAGGGCGTGGTAAGAGAGCTTTCCACCCATGTAGAGGTTATAGAAAACACCGTCGCTTTTATGCTTGAAAGCGGATTTTCGGTGCTGGGACTTGATTTTTCCCCCATAAAGGGGCCGCAGGGTAATATCGAATATCTTGCATACATAAAAAAGAGTGACGCTCCCGAAAACTTCTCGGGCATAAGCCCGCGGGAGCTTGCAGAAAAATCTCATCAAACGCTTGATAAACAGGGGTGAGTCAAATGAAAGCCGCGTTGACGGTTAAAAAGTTCAGTCAAACGGCCGAGCAATGTGCCGAGCTTGTTAAAAAGGAGCTTTTGAAAAACGGTATCGAGCCGATTTCTGCCGACGACCTTGAGCAGGCGGATTTTTCCATAGTCATCGGCGGAGACGGAACCATTATCCACGCCGCGAAAAAGGCCGCCTTTTACTCAAAGCCGGTGCTCGGCATAAATTCCGGCAGAGTTGGATTTATGGCAGGTGTGGAGAACGGAGAGTATGACATTCTTTCCCGCCTTAAAACGGGTGAATTTGAAATAGAAAACCGAATGCTTCTTTCGGTCATGTGCGAGAGGGGAGACAAGGCCATTAAAACCTACTCTCTCAACGAGGCCGTGGTGAGCCGCGGAGGACTCGCGCGTATAACCGACATAAACGTTACAATAGGCGGCCGTTCGACGATTGATTATGCGGCCGACGGATTGATTTTCGCAACCCCCACCGGGTCGACGGCCTATTCGCTTTCGGCCGGCGGTCCCGTGCTCGACCCGTCCATCGAGGGAATTGTCATGACGCCCATTTCTCCCCATTCCCTTAACAGCAGGGCGGTGGTTTTTTCTCCCGACGAGAAATTTACCGTCACCGCAAAGGTCAGGAGCGAGGGAGACGTTTTTGCCTGTGTCGACGGTGAAAACCCCATAAACATAACCGACGGCGCCGTTTATATCGAAAAGGCAAAGGATTTAAGCGTCAAGCTTATAAGAATAAAGAATGAGCCCTTCTACGAAAATTTCAAAAATAAGCTCATTTTAAATAAATAGGAGAAGGAAAAATGAAAAAGAACCGTCATGAAAAAATAAGAGAGCTTATAAACGACAACGTTATCGAGACTCAGGACGAGCTGCTGAGACTTCTTCGAAAGGACGGCTTTGACGTCACTCAGGCCACCGTTTCCCGCGATATAAAACAGCTTCGTGTAATAAAGGCTCTCGACAGCAACGAGGTTTACCGCTATATGATTCCGAAAGGAGAAAGCGCAACGCTCAAGGCGAATTACTCCGACGTTTTTAAATCGGCGGTCATAAAGGTGGATTATGCCCTCAACGACGTGGTTATAAAATGCCATACGGGAATGGCCAACGCCGCCTGCATGGCGCTTGACCTTATGGATCATTCGTCGGTTGTGGGAACGGTTGCGGGTGACGACACCATTCTCATCATAACGCGGACCGAGGACCGCGCGGCCGAGCTTTGCAGAGAGCTCAGAGAGTATATAAACTGATTTCTTTTTTTGGAGATAGTCTTATGCTTGATACCTTGCGAATTGAAAATATAGCCGTTATCGAATTTGCAGACATAAAATTCGATAAGGGCTTTTGCGCTCTTACGGGGGAAACGGGAGCGGGAAAATCCATTCTCATAGATTCCCTCGGCGCCGTGCTCGGCAACAGAACGTCAAGGGATCTTGTCAGGCGCGGATGCGAAAGCGCTCGGGTGACGGCGGTCTTTACCGATTGCAACAAGAGCGCGGTAAAGGCGCTGACCGACGCGGGATTTGACTGCGACGACGGTACCGTGATGCTCAGCCGTCAAATAACCGCCGACGGAAAAAGCCGAAGCCGCATAAACGGCCTTCCCGCGACCACCGCGGTGGTAAAGGAAATTTCAAAGCACCTTGTGGCCATACACGGTCAGCATGACAGCATACTTCTCACCGATCCCGGGATACACTACCGTTTTGTGGACAGAATGGCGTCAAACGGCACCGAGCGCGAGGAATATAAGCTTTGCTATGATAAGCTTTGCGCCCTTATAAGGGAGTCAAGAGCCGTGTCGACGGATTTTGCCGAAAGACAGCGCAGGATTGATATGCTTGAGTTTCAGATAAAGGAGCTTGAGCAGGCCGACATAACTCCGGGCGAGCTTGAAGAGCTTGAGGGCAGACGGAAGGTCATGCAAAACAGCGAAAACATAGCAAGGAGCGTGTCGGCAGCCCTTTCCGCCCTTTCGGGAGATGAAAATTTTTCCGGTGCGGCGGGACTTGCCGAAAACGCCGCCGAAAGTCTTGCCGAATGCTCGGAGTTTTCCGAGGACATATCGGAAAATGCGTCGAGGCTTTCGGAAATAGGATTTGAGCTTGAAAATATAACCTCCGAAATAAGAGAACTTTCGGAAAATCTCGATTTCGACCCGGCCGAGCTTGAGCAGACCGAGGAGCGCATTGCCGTCATAAGACGTCTTATGAAAAAATACGGAAACAGCGAAGAGGAAATGCTCGGATTTTTGGAAAATGCCAAAAAGGAGCTTGCTTCGATAAACACCTCCGAGCAGCGCCAAATTGAGCTTGAAAAGGAAATAAACGAGCTTAAGGCCGAGGCGGTCGAAAAGGCGGAAAAGCTGACAAACAGCCGAAAGGCAGCGGCGGAAAAGCTTCGAAACGCCGTGCTTTGCGAGCTTAGATTTTTAAATATGCCGGGAGTCGATTTTGTCGTCGACATAAAGCAAACGGGACTGACCTCAAAAGGGCGGGACGAGATCGAATTTCTCATTTCGGCAAACCCCGGAGAGGCTCCCAAATCTCTTTCGAAAATTGCGTCGGGCGGTGAGCTTTCGAGGACAATGCTTGCGCTGCTTACCGTCATAAACGATAAAAACGACGCAGACACGCTGATTTTCGACGAGATAGATGCGGGAATAAGCGGACGTGCCGCCGACAAGGTGGGGCTGAGGCTTAAAAAAACAGCGAGAGAAAATCAGGTTATTTGCATAACTCACCTGGCTCAGATTGCCGCAAAGTGCGACAGCCATTTTCTTATAGAAAAAACCACCGAAGAAAACCGCACCAAAACAAAGGTGGAAAAGCTTGACGAAAAGGGCAGAATTGAGGAGCTTTCCCGCATTATCGGCGGAACAGTTATCACCGACTCCACCCGTGCGGCGGCAAGGGAAATGCTTGAAAGCGGGGCGGCCGAATGAAAAGAGCAAGCGGAGTGCTTATGCACATTTCCTCCCTCCCGGGAAGCTACGGCTGCGGCAGTCTCGGAAAATCAGCTTACGATTTTGTCGATTTGCTGAAAGATTGCGGCTTTTCCTATTGGCAGATGCTGCCCGTGGGAATTTGCGACGAATGTAATTCTCCCTATAAATCACCGTCGGCCTTTGCGGGAAATCCGTTTTTTGTCGACCTTGACGCCCTTGCAAAAAAGGGGCTGATAACCGAGGACGAGCTTAAAGCCGCCGAGCAGAGCACGCCCTATGTTTGCGAATATGACAGATTGAGAGCACAGCGGCTGCCGCTGCTTTTAAAGGCTTCAAAGCGGACGGCCGAAAGGCGGGAGATAGAAAGCTTTGCCGCCGCAAACAGGGAAATAGACGAGTTTTGCACCTTTGCCGCACTTAAGGATGCGAACGGCGGCCTGCCCCACAACGAATGGAAAACCGACAGGCTCGACGGCGACGTTCTTTTCATGTGGAAATTTATTCAGTATGAATTTTTCGGTCAGTGGGCGGCGCTGAAAAAATATTCGGAGTCCCGAGGAATAAAGCTGATCGGCGATATGCCCATTTATGTGGACGCCGACAGCAGCGACTTTTATTATAACAATTCTCTTTTTTTAACCGACAAAGAGGGAAACCCGGCCGGTGTTGCGGGCGTGCCTCCCGACTATTTTTCGGCCGACGTCAAAATACTCAATTTTCTTATTCTTTCTCGGTGCAAAAATAGTGCTATGT
>URYV01000054.1 GCA_900552285.1 uncultured Oscillospiraceae bacterium | reverse complement strand
TGGAAATACGCTTTTCGAGGGCTTCCTTTTGATCCTCATAGCCGGGCTTGCCGAGCAGAGCAAACATATTTTTCTTATAGCTCTCGACGCCCGGTTGATTAAAGGGATTGACTCCCAAAACGTAACCCGAAATTGCACAGGCCTTTTCAAAGAAATAGACCATATAACCGAATTCGTATTCGTCGGCACGGGGCAGCTCGAGCACCAGGTTCGGAACCCCACCGTCGTTGTGGGCGAGAATTGTGCCCTCAAAGGCCTTGCGGTTGACAAAGGACATGGTCTTTCCGGCGAGGAAGTTGAGCCCGTCGCCGTTGTCGGCCTGTTCCTTTATTTCCACATCCTTTTCGGGACTGTCAATCCAAACCACGGTTTCGAAAATGCTGCGGACGCCGTCCTGAATATACTGTCCGAGGGAATGAAGGTCGGTGGAGAAAATGGCGCTTGCGGGGAAAAGACCCTTGTTGTCCTTACCCTCGCTTTCGCCGTAGAGCTGTTTAAACCACTCGGCCATCATTGTCATTCTCGGCTCATATGCCGTCAGCATTTCGATACCCTTGCCCTTGCGAAGCAGAATGTTTCGCAAAGCGGCGTATTTATAACAATCGTTGCTCTCGATGTCGGGGTTCATAAAGGCCTCTCTTGCGTCGGCCGCGCCCTTCATCATGGCGTCGATGTCGGCACCCGAAACGGCAATGGGAAGAAGTCCCACGGCGGTCAGCACCGAATATCTTCCGCCCACGTCGTCGGGAACCACAAAGGTTTCATACCCTTCGCTGTCGGCAAGAGCCTTGAGGGTTCCTCTCGCCTTGTCGGTGGTGCAGAAAATGCGCTCCTTTGCACCCTCCTTGCCGTATTTGTTTTCAAGGAACTCCTTGAAAATACGGAATGCGATTGCCGGCTCGGTTGTGGTGCCCGATTTTGAAATGACGTTAACGCAGACGTCGCGGCCTTCACAAAGGGAAAGGGTCTCGGCAAGGGCGGTGGAGCTTATGGAATTGCCCAAAAAGTATATGTCGGGAGTGTCCTTTTTAAGATTGTTGTAAAGCGGTGATTTGATGAATTCAACGGCGGCTCTGGCCCCGAGATAGGAGCCTCCTATTCCGATGACGATGAGAATGTCGCAGGAGGATTTGATGCGCTCGGCCGCGGCCTTTATGCGGGCGAACTCTTCCTTGTCATAGTTGACCGGAAGATCGAGCCAGCCGATAAAATCGCTGCCGGCACCCTTGCCCGAATGAAGAAGCTCGTGGGCGGCCGAAATCTGCGGCTGCATGCACGACAGCTCATGCTCTCGGACAAAGCCGCGGGCATATTTGTCTGTAAGCTTTAATGCCATAATTGACTCCCTTCCAAAGTCTTTGTTAAGACTTTATCAGTTTTGTTAATTATATACTGTTTCGGGCTCTTTTTCAATAGGGTTTTCGTCAAATTTTAAAAATCTTCACAATTAAATCTTGCCAACCGAAATCTGAAGGGCAAGCAGCGCGTCGGTAACGGTCACATTGCCGTCCTTGTCAAGGTCGGCGGCTGAGATCTGCTCATTTGTAAACTCTATTTTGTTTACCGAATTTTGCAGAATGAGCAGCGCGTCGGTAACGGTTACCTTTCCGTCGCCGTCCACGTCGCCGCTAGGCCCCTGCTTTTCCTCAAATTCGCCCGAAACGATGACCATGGCGTTTGGAGCAAGTATATAAAAGCCGTTTTCGTCCTTTTCGGTTATAAGAGCGTCGCCGTTCACGGTTTTGGCGGTTATCGAGTCCTCTTTAAAGGCATAGCCGTCGGCGGCCTTGGGGGTTATATAAACCTTTTCGCCAACCTCGTTATAATCGGAGGAAAATTCAAAGCTGCCGTTTTGAATGGTGGGGTCGGAGAAAATTTCGTGCTGCTTTGCGTTCCAGTTAAGGGCGGTTTTTATGGCGTTTTCCATGCGTGCGGCACCCTCGATGTGAGCCGTCATGGAAGGATGTCCCGACGCGGCGGCGCGGGGAGAAAGGCCGATAGTGAATATAAATACGTTTTTATCGCCCTGGGCGTTGACCGTGTTGACGGCGGTTCTGCTGCGATCGCCGCTGACAAAAATCACCGAATCGGGGTTGACCGAACGAACCTGGCGGATAAATTTAATCATTCCCGCCGTGAATTCTTCGTCGGTGGGCTGAATTCTGCCGTAGTCGTTGCCGCCCAGCGAAATGAACACCAAATCCGACTTGTGAGAGGCAAAGTCATAGGTATATTTGTCGCCCACCGACCAGTTGTCGGTGAAGAAATAATTGTCGGTGTAATAGCCCTCGTTTGCCTTGGGGGATTTGAGCAGGCAGACGCCGCTTTTGGCGGTCACGCTGAAGTTTGCTCCGAAGAAGTTTGCCACGCGGGAGGCATAGCTAAGCGTTGTGTCCTGGGTTTCGGGATCCCAAGGCAGATTTGTGCCGATGGACAGGTTTCCGAAGGCTGCGGCGTCGCTGTCGCCGATTACTTCAATGTTGCGGATGTTGTTTTTGGGAGGAGTAAGGAAATTGCCGTCGCAGGAAAGGGAGTTTAACAGTCCGTTGCTGGTTCGGCCGCCGCCCTCGCCCCTTTTAAGAACGGTGACGGTGTGAACACCCTCGGAAAGCCCCTTGATAACGCCCTCGTCCTTTCCGCAAAGCACGATCTTGTTGACCGAGCCCGGAATAATGGTGAAGGAGGGGGTGGTTTCGTTGTATTTGTCACGGCACTCGGGGAAGGGAAGAGAGGTGTCGAAATCATAGCAATAGTCGTCGGTGTCCACATATACATTATAATGCGAACGGCCTCCGTCGGTTGCCGCCCCGCCCACAAAGGAGAAATCGCCCGTAAGGGTGGTGCCGTAGAAACGGACGGTAAAGCCGCAGGCGCCGTAGCCCATGCGAAGTCCGCCCTCGTCATAAAATGCGCGGCCTCTTATAAGGAGGTTCGACGAGCCGATGTTTTTCTGCGAAAGCTCGGCGTCGGCCGCCGCCTTGTTTTCATATTTATTCATTAAATCTTCAAGTCCCTTTGCGTAAAGCTCAAGCTGACGGTCGGTTTCGGCCTCACCCGAAAAGAGCGAAAACATCTTTTGTTCGGCGTCGCTTAAAACCGAGGAGTCAAAGGAATTTGCCTTTTCAAAAATGCCGGAAAAGGCGTCGGGCTTTGTCAGCTTGTTTGTTTCGGTAAGGCAGAGGTCGTCGACCTTGACCGAAAGGTCGCTGTCGTCCTTTGAAACGATGTTGAGGGTATATCCCGTGACGGGAGCCGAGCCCGACACAAGAATGACGGCGCAAAGGGCGTTCCAGCCCTCTTTAAGCTGTGCGTCTTTAAAAATGTTGGACTTTTTCTGCATACTTCCCATGGTGACGGTCAGCGTGCTTTGAGCCGTGTCAATGCTGTCGGGAGTTTCGGTGTAGAGCATGAGATGGGCGTATTTAAGCTTTTTGGCGCTTTCGCCGAGCTGTATGTCAAGTCCCTCTCTTGAAATTTCGATGCTTTTTCCGAAAGCCATAAGGGCGCCGCCGCCTTCGACGTTATAAATCGAATTGTATCCCGCACCGCCGGAAATTCCTTCGTCAGAGTCAAAGCTTTCGACCGAGACCGAGGTAATTGCCGATTCGGTGTCGTCGGCGAATACGGCCGGGAGGCAGTACAGCGCAACGGCAAGAGTCAGAAACAGCGAAATCAGTTTTTTCATTTTTCACCATACCTTTAATATAATTTTGCCTGTATGACAATTATAACGGTCGAAAAACCCTTTGTCAATCAAGAGGCGGGATATTTTTGCGCACAGCAGACAAAAAGATGAATATTTTTAGATTTTTTTATGAATTTTTGATTGACAAATGAAAATACAAGGAGTAAAATTAACAATCGAGAATGTGAACTGCAAAAACGGTTCTTCCAACTTAAAAAGGAGGGTTATTATGAAAAAGAAATTGGTTGCAACGGCGCTTGCGGCGGCGGTCACGCTGTCGGCTTGCCCCTTTTCGGCCGCAGCTCTTTCCCCGTCCCTTCGGGGAAGTCTCAAATCGGTGAGTTTTTTCAGTTCCTTTGAGGGGGGAACGCTCGACGGAGAAACCGCAAACGGAAAGGCTTTAAACCTCGGCTTTGAGCAGACCCGTTCAACGGCCGCCGCCGCCCTCGGCGCCGAAATATCCGTCGGACCCGATGTGAACAATTGCGGAAAGGCAAAGGTCGGTTACAGCGGCGCCCACGCCCTTAAAATCAGCGGGCAAAAATCCGACGGGCCGGTCAAAAACAACGCCGTGATTTTTTCGGGGCTGAACATACGGGTCTTTAAGGATATGCAGCTTTCCTATATGATTTTCCCCGACTATGTCGGCGAGAACGACGAAAAACGCACGGGGCAGTATCTGTCGGTCGACCTTAAATTTACCGACGGCACGTTCCTTTCCGACCTTTCGGCCGTCGACATAAACGGACACGGCATGGACCCCCTTTCCCAGGGAAAGGCCAATTCCATGTACCGCCGCCAATGGAATCACGTCTGCTGTTCGCTTTACGAAACGGCAAGGGGAAAAACCGTCGACTCGATACTTGTGAGCTTTGAAAGCGAGGAGGCGGCAGACGAGCTGCTGACCTATATCGACGACATAAAGATACAGACCGTCACCCCCGAGCAAAAAAGCTCTCCCGCCGACTATGTGCTGACCACAAGGGGAACCGACAACAACGGCGCCTATTCCCACGGTCAGACCTATCCCGCCGTCAGCGTGCCAAACGGCTTTAATGCCTGGACGCCCTTCACCGGCACCGACAAATATCTTTACACCTATGCAAGCGACTCCATTCAGGCCTTCGGAACCAGCCACCAGGCCAACATTGCGCTTATCGACTACGGCGTTTTTCAGTTTATGCCAAACGTTTGGGAAAGAGCGGCCAACGAGGACATTATAGGCGCCAAAAACCGCGCCTCCTCCTTCAGCCATCAAAACGAAACCGCCAAGGCGCATTATTATTCGGTCACCTTTGACGGCGACACTCCCGCCTCGGGCGTCAAGGTGGAAATGACCCCGACCGACCATGCGGCCGTCATAAAAATGACCTATCCCTCCGACAGCCCGGTGGTAAACGTCATTTTTGACTCGTTCTCTACCCAAGGGGATGTGAAAATGGGCGGAAACATCGAGTTTGACGGCAGCAGCTTTACCGCCGTTACCGACTACTCGGTGCCCAACGTCGCCATTCAAAGCGGGTTTAACCGTATGTTTGTCTACGGCGAGTTTGTGGGCAGCCTTCCCCAAAGAACCGATAATTTTTCCGATTCGGCGGGTCGGCCTCTTGCCATGGCGCAGTTTGCAAGCGGCACCGGTGAGGTGATAATGAAAATCGCGACCTCCTACATAAGCGCCGAGCAGGCAAAGAAAAACCTGTCTCTTGAAATTTCCGAAACCGACACCTTTGACACCGTCATGGAGCGGGCAAAGGCACAATGGAATGAAATAATGAACACGGTGGAGGTGGACGGCGCCTCCGAGCAACAGCTCGAACGCCTTTATTCCTCCCTCTACAAAATGTATCTTTTCCCCAAAAACTATTCGGAAAATGCGGGAACCGCCGAAAATCCGCAGCCGAAATACGCAAGCCCTTATAAGAGCACGGCGGACAACATTGTGGTGAACGACGGGCAAATGTATGCCGGAAACGGCTTTTGGGACACCTATCGAACCGAGTGGCCGGCCCTTTTCCTGCTTTCGCCAAAAAAGGCGGGCGAGCTTCTTGACGGAATGCTCGAGCACTACCGCGACGCGGGCAAAATGCCCCGCTGGTCAAACCCCGGCGGCATTTTGAGCATGATCGCCACCAATTTCGACGCAGTTTTCGGCGACGCGGCAAGCAAGGGCATTGAATTTGACACGGAAACGGCCTATGAGGCCTCTCTGAGAGCCGCCGCTTCCTGCTTCGGGGACAACGGCTATGAAAGAAATTACAGCGAAACGGCGCCCTATATCGGCTATACCCAGGATACGGGCGACGGCGGAAACAGCTCGATTTCCTGGACTCTCGAGGCGGCCATAAACGACGCGGGCATCGCAAATCTCGCAAAAGCTCTCGGCGACAACGACGGCTATGAATATTTCAAAAACCGCTCCAAAAACCACGCCAACCTTTTCAACAGCGAGCTCGGCTTTTATATGCCCAAGAACGGAGACGGCAGCTTTACCTTCTCAAATGAGGAATTTGACCCCTACACCTGGCAGAAATACGGTTTTGTGGAGACAAACGGTTGGGGCATGAGCGTTTACGAAACCCACGATGTCAAGGGAATGATAAACCTCTACGGCGGATATGAAAAATTTGCCGCAAAGCTTGACGAGATTCTGTCGGCTCCCGCAATTCATAAGGGCAGCGAGGCCCAGAACCACGAAATCGCCGAGGCAAAGGACGTTGGGCTCGGCCAGTATCAGCACAACAACCAGCCCACCCATGCCATGCTTTATCTTTATAATTATGCCGGAAAGGCCTATAAGACCCAAAGCCTGACAAGGCAGGTGCTCGACCGCTTCTATAACGGCGGAGAGATCGGTCACGGCTATATCGGCGACGAGGACAACGGCGAGCAATCGGCATGGTATCTGCTTTCCTCTCTCGGCTTTTATGCCGCAAACGCAGGAAGCGACGAATATTGCATAACCTCTCCTCTTTACAGCGATGTCACACTTCACCTTCCCACCGGCGACGTTCACATAAAGGCGAATAACAACAGCGCCGAAAACGTCTATATCCAAAGCATGACGGTGGACGGAAAGGACTATACCAAGTGCTATATAACCCACAGCGAGCTTACTTCGGCAAAGGAAATAGTGTTTAATATGGGAAGCACCCCCTCCGATTTCGGCTGCAACACCGAAACCGACCTGCCTTCATCGGTGACCGAGGGCGATGAAATCGACATCATGGAGGATGTCACGACGGGTATGCAGGTGTCCGAAACCGCCGACATGAGCGGTGATTGCCCCCTCGTTTTCTGCGAAAACATGACCGACGGGCAAAAGCTTTTCTGCAATTTGAGCTATGCCGAGCAAAGCCCGAGCTTTTCGGGGAACTCCGCGTCGATAACGATGTATCTGCCGACGGCGCAAACCCTGCGGCAGTATACTCTGACCTCTAAGTCCAAATCCGCCGCCCCCGATAGCATTACCGTTTACGGCTCGGCCGACGGAAAGACGTGGGAAAAGCTTGACGAGCGGCAAAACCAAAGCTTCAGATGGGATTTGGCCATAAACTTCTATGCCGTTGACAACACAAAGGCCTATAATTATTACCGTCTCGACATAGAAAACAAAAATGTCGAAAATATCGAGCTGTGCGAGCTTCAGCTCATATGCGGAGAGGTTAAGGAAACCGACGCCGTCGGCGACGCCGATTTAAGCGGCGATGTGACGGTGACCGACGCCCTGCTTGTTCTGCAAAACGCCGTCGGCAAGATAGAATTTACCGAGCGGCAGAAAAAGGCCTGCGACACCGACGGCGACGGACGCATAACCGTTTCCGACGCCCTTGCGGTGCTGCAGATCGCCGTCGGAAAAATAAAACTTTGAGAAGGAAGAGAGTTATGCACAAAACAATCAAAAAAATCTGCTCCGTTGCGGTGGCGGCCGGGCTTTTGACCGCCATGGGAATGTGCGGCGGGGTGTCTGCCGCCGCTGCGGGAAAATTCACCATGCCTTGTTTTTTAAGCACGGGCGCCGTTTTTCAGCAAAACAAGCCCATTCACCTTTGGGGAACAGGTACTTCGGGTTCGGTCATAACCGCCGAACTCCTCAAAAATTCCAACCGTGTGGAGCTTAAGACCGCAAGCGCCGACAGCGACGGCAACTGGTCTCTCGAGCTTGACCCGAGAGCGGGCAGCTTTGACACCTACACCATAAAAATGTCCATGAACGGCGACGAGCAGGCCCGCCTTGACGACATTCTCATCGGCGAGCTTTGGGTCGGAACGGGTCAATCCAATATGCAGTTCAATTTCGGCGGTCAGCTTGAAAAGCATGACGTTGTCCGAAAGCTTTTGGCGGACGGCAAATATAAAAACATCCGTGTGCTCGACGCCTCCCGCGCAGTCGACATTGACGCTCCGAGAACGCCCGGGGTTCAGTATGACACCCTCGATTGGGACACCAAGAAATCCGAGTGGTATAACGCGCAGGAAATCGACTATCTTTATCACATCTCGGCCTACGGGGTGCTCACCGCCGTCGAGCTTTTCGAAAATCTCAACGTGCCCGTGGGCTTTGTCAACGCCACGATAGGCTCGACCGGCATAGAGGCATGGATGTCCAAGGATGCAATAAACGGCAGCGATACGGTGGTCGACGTGCTCAAAAAACACGGTAAATATTCCGACACCAAGGAGAGCTTCCGTTTTGACGAAATGACGGGAAGCTGGAACACCCGTCTCGGACCCCTTTCGGGATTTAATGTTGCGGGATTTATGTGGTATCAGGGCTGCTCAAACCTCGAGGAAGGTCTTGTTAACGACGCAGGCTTTTACGAGGCCGCCCTCGACGCCTTTATAAAGGATTTGGCTGTCAAATTCGGATTTGACGATGTTAACGATATGCCATTTATAATGACTCAGCTTGCCCCCGACAACTTCAAGTTTACAAATGACGCCATGGCTGTGTGGACTCAGGAGGTGGCTGCAGTCGTTGATAAATATGCCCTCAGCCAGCAGATAACCTTCTATGACGCAAATCTTGCCTATCATCTCGACGGCTGCTCGGGAGACCCCTGCACCTGCGGCAACGGAATAGACCACCCGAGCGACAAGCGCGCCATTGCCCACCGCACGGCTCAGGCCATGCTGCACAATATTTATAAGGTCGAGGGAACCACCGCCGACTATTATATCCCCGAGGTTGAAAGCTATGAAATCGGCCAAAACGGAAAGATAACCGTCACCTTTAAAAATGTCGGCGAGGGACTTAAGGTCATAACCGGAGAGTCCTCCGACGAGAGAAGTCTCGCCGAGTCGGACGAGGTCGAGGGCTTTACCGTTTGCGGGGAAAATCATGTTTTTGCTCCCGCAAGAGCCAGAATAATTTCCAAAAATCAGGTGGAGGTCTATAACAGCCTTATCAAAAATCCCGTGGCCTTTACCTATGCCTTTACAAATTTCAACGTCTGCTCCGACCTGTGCAATTCCTACGGACTTCCCGCCCTCCAGTTCAGAAGCCACGTTTTTGACGACGGCTATTACTGCACGCCTCTCGATTGGGCGACCTGCGACCAAACCGTCTTTTGGGACACCAACCGCCGCGACGGCTATTATGTTCCCAACTGGAAGGTGGGTCAGCTTTCGGGTGTGACCGACCCTGCGGCGGGGACCGTTAAGGTGAATTCCGAAATCAGAGCCCAAGGTCAGGGTTCGGTGGAATTTAATTATCAAATCAGCCCCACCACCAAAAAGCATGTAAGCGCCGGCCCCACCTATTCTTCCATGTGGTATCTGCCCAACGCTCAGCTTCAGAAGTATAACACCCTCACCGTGCTTGTGAAAAACCCCGACAACCGCGCCAAAAAGCTGACCCTCGGCATAAAGAACGGCGACAGCGCGTATTATGTTAAGCCGGCCGACGGTTCGGACAGCTATTCTCTGCCCATGAACAGCGATTTTAAGTGCTATGCCTTCGACCTTTCCGAGATAACCGACGCCGACGGCAACGCGGCCGATAAGGACATCCTTTCGTCCATAAGCGACTTCGAGTTTATAATAAAGGATTTAAAGGACGGTACGGTATTTTTCGATTATATCGAATTCGGATTTG
>URYV01000053.1 GCA_900552285.1 uncultured Oscillospiraceae bacterium | reverse complement strand
CCGCCCTTAACGAGGCCTACCGCAATTCCATAATGGTCGGCAAATACCCCGCCTGTGTGCTGCACATTAAATTTCCTCCCAGCGCCGTTGACGTCAATGTTCATCCTGCCAAGCTTGAGGTCAGGTTTACAAACGAAAAACCCGTTTTCGGCGCCGTCTATTACGGCGTGAAAAATGCCCTTGCCGCGGGCGATACCCGTCCGGAGGCAAAGCTTCCCGAGCAAAAATCGGCTCCCGCTTTTACAAAACCCGAAAGTCTTTATAAAAAGAGCAATATGTTTGCTCAGCAGAAATTTGTTTTCGCTCAGAAATCCGCCGCAGCCGATACCGCTGCTCTTAACAAACCTGCCGAACACATTTCCGCCGTCAAAGCACCGGAGCCCTCTCCCGTTTTAAAACAGGAGGGAAGCCTTTACAACCGCGTTATCGAGGTCAGAAAGCCTGCCGAGCAAGCCGATTCGACCGAAGAAAAAGCGGCTGAAAGCTCTTTTGAACCCGAAAGAACCAAAATTTCAAATTTTTCCGCTCAAAAGAACGATGAAGCAGAAAAAATCAAAGACGTTTCGGCCGAAATCGTTGAGGACGACAATTTACCTACTCCGATTTTTGTGGGCGAAGCTTTTGCAACCTATGTTATTATGGAGGTGGGCAAAAAGCTGCTGCTTATCGACAAGCACGCCGCCCACGAACGAATTCTTTTTAATAAGCTTTGCGAAAATCACAGTGCTCCGTCGGCGCAGATGCTGCTCTCTCCCGTTACCGTAACGCTGAGAAAGACCGAATATACCGTTCTTCTCGACAGTCTCGAGCTTCTTAAAAACGCCGGCATAATCGCCGAGGACTTCGGCATGGGTTCGGTTGTTATTCGTTCGGTTCCCATGAATCTTGACGGAGAAAGCGTATCCGAGCTTATTGAAGAAATAGCAAAACGTCTTTCGGAAAATCCGAACGTCGTTTCCACCGAAAAGCAGGAGTGGATATACCATTCGATTGCCTGCCGCGCCGCCGTCAAGGCGGGGGACAAGTCCGACAGAGCCGAGCTTATCGCTCTTGCCGAGCAGATAATCAGAGACGACAGCATACGTTATTGTCCCCACGGCCGACCCGTTGCGGTGTGGCTTTCAAAATATGAGCTTGAAAAACAGTTCGGCAGGGTGTAAAATATTATGTCAAAAATAAAACTTGCGGCAGTCGTCGGACCCACCGCCGGCGGAAAAACCGACCTTGCAATCGGCCTTGCAAACGCATTCGACGGCGAGGTCGTGTCCTGTGATTCCATGCAGATTTACGATTTTGCTCCAATTGCGACGGCAAGCCCCACGGCCGATGAGTTGTCCCGTGCTCCTCATCATTTGGTGGGAATTTTAAAGGCGGGCGACAGCTTTTCGGTGTCGAAATATGCAAAGCTTGCCCACGAAACAATAAAAGAAATCCACGGACGGGGAAAGCTTCCCCTTTTGACGGGAGGAACCGGGCTTTATTATTCGACGGTCGTCGACAACATAAATTTTTTGGATGACGGATTTGATGCCGACATAAGAAAAAAGCTTGAAGTAAGATTTGACATGGAGGGCGGCGAAGCCCTTTATGCGGAGCTTTCTTCAATCGACCCGATTGCCGCCGAAAAAATAAGTCCGAACGACCGAAAAAGAGTAATCAGAGGTCTTGAAATTTATTATGCCACGGGAAAAACTCCCTCGGAACAGCTTAAGGAGTCAAAAAAGGAGCCCTCGCCCTACGATTTGTGCGCGGTGGGAATTACCTATCGGGACAGGCAAAAGCTCTACGACCGTATAAACAAGCGGGTGGATATAATGCTTGAAAACGGACTTGTTGACGAGGCCGAGTATATTATAAAGAACAATGTAAACGGAACGGGGATGCAGGCCATAGGCGTCAAGGAGCTTATTCCTTATTTTGAAGGGAGAGTTTCGCTTGACGAGGCGGCCGACAAAATAAAACAGGAAAGCCGCCGTTATGCAAAGCGCCAGTTTACATGGTTTAAAAGGGACGGCCGCATAAACTGGATATATGCTGACGAAATTTGTCGACAGGAAGTTTTTGAAAAAGCAAAGAAAATTGTGGAAAATTTTGTAAATATGTGATATGATTTTCTCACCGAAAAAAGAAAGGTGAGAAAAATGACAAAATTAAATTTACAGGACAGCTTTTTAAATCAGGCGAGAAAGAGCGGAATAAGTTTGACCGTCTTTCTTACCAACGGGTTTCAGTTTAAGGGAACGGTGAGAGGCTTTGACAGCTTTACCGTGGTGCTTGAAAACGAAGGAAAACAAAATCTTGTTTATAAGCACGCCATTTCCACCATCGTTCCTTCACGAAATATTGATTTAAACGAATAAAAAGAAGGTGATATTATGTTTAAAACAAGAAAGGGCAGAGTCGTTATTTCTGTTGCCGTTTCGGTCTTTGTGCTGCTTTATCTTATATTCCAGCTGCACAATGTTTTAAGCAAAAATATCACCACAGAATTTGCCCTCTTTTATGAATTTGACGATAAAATTTCGGCAGACGCATACATAATCCGCGACGAGGAGGTCGTTTCGGCGCAGACATCGGGCGGGGTTATCGGATACTGCCAGCAAAGCGGAAGCAAGGTTCAGGCCGAGAGCACCGTTGCCGAGATTTTTTCCGCCGAGCAACAGGCGGCCGCCAAAAACCGCATTATCGAAATCGATAAGACTCTTGAACGTCTCGAGTCGCTTCAAACCTCCAACAGACAGGTCAACGCAGGGGCGGAGTTTATAGATTCGAAAATTCAAAAAAATATAAGCGATATGCTGTCGCTGACCGATACCGGCAACCTTCGCGGATATGCCGAGTTTGCCGACGAATTGCTTGAAAATATGGAAAAAAAGCAGATGGCTGTGGGCGGCTCGACCGGTTTTGAGTCGGAAATTGCGGCGCTCACCTCGGAAAAGCAGTCTCTTGAATCGTCTGTCGGTTCTCCCACGGGAATTGTTTGCCAAAATGCAGGATATTTTGTCAACGGAGTAGACGGATATGAGGGAAGACTTTCTTCGTCGGATATTGCCGGGCTTTCGGTTGAACGTCTCGTTCAAGAGCTGTCGGCCGAGCCCCAAAAGCAGGAATCTGCCGTCGGAAAAGTCATTGTAGGCAACGAATGGTATATTGCCGCAAACATCAGCACCGCCGTTGCAAAAAGGCTTGTTGTCGGAAACCAGATTTCGGCTTTTCTTCCTGGCGTGACCTCCGAACGTCTGCTTTGTACGGTTGCGGCGGTTAACCCCGATTATTCCTCCGACCAAAGCATGGTCGCCCTTAAATGCGACCGCATGAGCTTTGAGCTCACCGGAGTGAGATGCGAAAAGGTCGAGATATGCGTCGGAAGTTA
The DNA here is from genome assembly GCA_900552285.1 of uncultured Oscillospiraceae bacterium. Lineage (GTDB taxonomy): Bacteria > Bacillota > Clostridia > Oscillospirales > Acutalibacteraceae > UMGS1484. The sequence continues at coordinate 6,422 of URYV01000053.1, read as the reverse complement.
CAGCGGACTTAAAATTTCCTCGGGGGCCGTTAGGGTGTCCGACGGTGTGACGGGCGTGTATGTTCTTTCGGGAATTAACGCTGTTTTTAAGCCCATTGAAATTCTGTATTCGGATTCAAATTATGTTATATGTAAAAACGATGTTCAAAGTTCTTCGGGAATTCGTATGTATGACGAGGTAATTCTCGGTGGCAGCGATTTATATGACGGAAAAACCGTTAAATAAAACGGAGGGATAAAAATGGAATGGACGCATCCGGACAAAGAGCTTTTTGAAAAGAAAAAAGCAGATTTTGATTTTAACTTTGAAATCATAAAGGAGCGTATTGCAGAGGCTGCGAAAATTTCGGGGAGAGAGCAAAAGAATATTAAGCTTCTTGCCGCCACCAAAACGGTAAGCCCCGAGCTTATAAACTACGGTCTCGAAAAGGGAATCGAGCTTATCGGCGAGAACAGGGTGCAGGAGCTTCTTTCAAAAAAGGACGAGCTTAACACCGATAAAGAGCACACGCATTTTATAGGACATCTTCAGACAAACAAAATAAATATGCTTTTGCCCCATGTTTCCATGATCGAATCGGTGGGAAGCATTCATCTTGCCGAAGAAATTTCGAAAAAATGTATTGCGGCGGGAACCGTTATGCCGGTGCTTATGGAAGTGAATGTGGGAGAAGAAATTTCTAAGTCGGGAATTGCTCCGAGCGAGGCCGAAAGCGCCTTTGAGCAGATGCTTTCTCTCGGCGGAATTAAGGTCATGGGGCTTATGTCCATACCGCCGGCCTGTGAAAACCCCGACGACGCAAGAAGATATTTTTCGACAATTTACAAACTGTTTGTTGACATTAAGGACAAAAACAGAGATAATAAAGATATTATGTATCTTTCGATGGGAATGTCGGGAGATTATTATGAGGCAATTTCCGAGGGCGCAAACATCGTCAGAATCGGTTCCGCGCTGTTCGGTAAAAGAATATACAAAAAATAAATTTTTATAAACGGAGGAAATAGGTTATGGGTTTTGTAGACAAGATCAGAGAGGTTATGAATGCCCCCGGAGACGACGATTACGAGTATGAGGACGATTTTGAGGAAACAACCGACGATTCGGATTTTGTAAACGATTATTCCGAGCGTTCGGAAAGCCGTTCTTCATCCAAGAACAACAAGGTTGTAAACATACACGCCACCACCCAGCTTCAGGTTGTGCTTGTTAAGCCGGAGGAATTTTCCGAGGCGCCTTCCATCGGCGATCATCTTAACAATAAACGTACCGTTGTGCTCAATCTCGAGTCCACTCCCAAGGACATTGCCAGAAGACTCGTGGATTTTTTAAGCGGCGTTGCCTATGCCAACCACGGAACACTCAAAAGAGTTGCCAACAGCACCTTTATTATCACTCCCTATAATGTTGACATTATGGGCGATATGCTTATTGACGAGCTTGAAAGCAATGGTCTTTACTGATTTTTCGGGAGGATAGATTTATGATTACTGCCAAGGACATCAGAGAGTCCACTTTTTCCCGCGCCGCAAGAGGCTATAAGGTCGATGAAATCGACGAATACCTCGAAAAGGTTGCCGACTCGGTTGAAAAGCTGACCGAAGAAAACAAAACGCTTGTGAAGAAAATGGAAATTCTCGCCTCCAAGGTTCAGGAATACCGAGAGGACGAGGATAATATCCGCGCGGCTCTTATCACCGCTCAGCGCTCTGCCGACGCCATTGTCAAGGAGGCAAAGCGGTCGGTTGAGGGCTCGGTCGCCGAGGCCGAAACCAAGGCCAAGGCTATTGTTGACGATGCAAATTCCGAGGCTTCCAAAATTCTTTCGGACGCCCGCACGTCTGCCGAATCCCTTGTGGAGGAAACCAAGAAAAAAGCGTCGGCCGTTCTTGTGGAGGCCAAAAACAAGGCCGAAACAATGGTGACCGAGGCAAGAGAGGGAAGCCGCAAAGAAACCGAGAATTTCGAACTTATGAAGAGAAAGGCTCTTGAATTCAGGAGTGCCCTTCTTCAGCTTTACAAGGAGCAGTTTGAAATTATCAAGGACGGCAAGTTTATCCAGCAGCCCAAGGCCGACGAAAGCATTGACTCGGTCGAAAAGCCGACCGAAAGCGCCGAAAAACCCGAGGAGCAGCCCGAAAAGGCCGAAAAAAAGGTTGAGGAAAAACCTGCCGAAAAAGAGTTTAAGGTGGAAAACGAGTCCGAAGAACAGCCTTCCTCCGAAAATATTTCCGACGGATTTAAAATCGGCGGCATGAACGCCGACGGCGATAAGTTTAAAAATCTCAAATTCGGAGACGATTATGACGTTTCCAAGGATGAGGAAGAGGATGAAGATGACGGTGCGAAAACCGGAATCTTCAGAAGAAAAAAGTAATTATTCATTAAAGGGGAACCAATAGAAATGTCTCAGGATTATAACAAGACTTTAAATTTGCCTTCGACGGATTTTCCCATGAGGGCGGGACTGCCTCAGCGCGAGCCGGTTGTGCTTGACGAATGGGACAAGGAAAACGTGTATGAAAATGTGCTTAAGAAGAACGAGGGGAGACCTCTCTTTGTGCTTCACGACGGCCCTCCGTATGCCAACGGCGATATTCACATGGGCACGGCTCTCAACAAGGTGCTTAAGGATTTCATTGTGAGATATAAAAATATGTCGGGATTCAAGGCTCCTTATGTGCCCGGCTGGGATACTCACGGTCTTCCCACCGAGCTTAAGGCTCGCGCAAAGGCCGGAATTACGGCCGATTCCACCATTTCCGACAACGAGCTTCGCGATATTTGCCGCGACTTTGCGCTCACCTATATAGACGGTCAGCGCAATCAGTTTAAGAGACTCGGCGGTATAGGCGAATGGAACAATCCCTATATTACTTTGACCCATGATTTTGAGGAAACTCAGATCAAGGTTTTTGCCGAAATGGCCGACAAGGGCTACATTTATAAGGGTCTGAAGCCGGTTTATTGGTGCCCCGAGTGCAACACCGCGCTTGCCGAGGCCGAAATCGAATATGCCGAGGATCCATGCCATTCTATCTATGTCAAATTCAAGGTTACCGATGATCTCGGAAAGCTTAAGGCTCTCGGTGCCGATCTTGACAACACCTATTTTGTAATTTGGACGACCACAACATGGACCCTCCCCGGAAACGTGGCCATCTGTGTCGGTCCCTCCTTTGATTATTGCCTCATAAAGGCCGGAAACGACTATTACGTCATGGCCGACGGACTTTATAAATCCGCTATGGCCGCGGCCAAAATCGAGGACTATGAGGTTGTGGGCAGAATTGTCGGTTCCGAGCTTGAGGGTATGAAAACCGCTCATCCTTTCCTCGACCGCACCTCACACGTCATTGTGGGCGATCATGTCACCCTTGAAAGCGGTACCGGCTGCGTTCACACCGCTCCCGGCTTCGGTGTTGAGGACTTTGACGTGTGCAAAAACTATGATTTTCTCGAGACCGTCGTGCCTGTAAACGATAAGGGCGTGCTGACCGACGAGGCAGGCGAGCGCTTTGCGGGACTTACCACCGACGAGGCCAACAAGGCCATTGCGATTTATCTTGACGAGACCGGCGCGCTGTTCGCCATGGAAAAAATAATTCACCAATATCCTCATTGCTGGCGCTGCAAAAAGCCCGTGCTTTTCCGTGCGACAAGTCAGTGGTTCTGCTCCATCTCCGATTTCCGCGAGGATGCGATAAAGGCCGTCGATTCGGTTAAATGGATTCCCGAATGGGGTCATGACCGTCTCCAGTCCATGATCAGAGACCGCAACGATTGGTGTATTTCCCGTCAGAGAAAATGGGGCGTTCCCATTCCCGTTTTCTACTGCGACAAATGCGGTAAGGAAATTGTCGATAAAGAGGCCATGCTCAAGGTGGCCGGCATTTTCGGCAAAGAGGGAACAAACGCCTGGTTCGAGCGTCCTGCCGAGGATTTCCTTCCCGACGGATTTAAGTGCCCCCATTGCGGAAACGATCACGGATTTACCAAAGAGAAGGACATAATGGACGTTTGGTTCGATTCCGGCTCAAGCCATTTCGCCGTCTGCAAAAACCGTCCTTACCTTAAATGGCCCGCCGACGTTTATCTTGAGGGTGCCGATCAGTACAGAGGCTGGTTCCAGTCCTCCATGCTCACTTCGGTTGCCGTTGAGGGCAAGGCTCCTTATAAAACCGTTATTTCCCACGGCTGGGTCGTGGACGGAGAGGGAAGAAAGATGTCAAAATCCCTCGGAAACGGCATCAATCCCGACGACATTGTCAAAAAATACGGCGCCGAAATTCTCCGCCTGTGGGTCGCTTCCTCCGACTACCATGCCGACATAAGAATTTCCCCCGAAATTCTTAAGCAGCTGTCCGAGGGTTACCGCAAAATCCGCAACACCGCAAGATTTATTCTCGGCTGTATCGGAGATTTTGACCCCGACAAGGATATGGTGCCCGATGAAAAGCTCGAAAGCATCGACAAATGGGCGATCATGAAGCTTAACGGACTTATAAAGGACGTCACCGACGGTTATGAAAGTTATGAATATCACAACGTTTATCACGCCGTTCATAATTTCTGCATTGTTGATATGTCGAATTTCTACCTCGATGTTATAAAGGACAGACTTTATGTCGAAAAGACCGACAGCGCCACACGCCGCGCCGCACAGACTGTCATTTACCGCATTCTTGAGGCGCTGACGCTGCTTATTTCTCCCATACTCGCCTTTACCTCCGATGAAATTTGGCGCAGCATGAAACACACTTCCAAGGTTAATCCCGACCGTGCTGTTTATAACGATATGCCCGTCGTTTCGGAAATTTCCTGTGACGAAGGCTTTATGGAAACATGGGATAAAATTCATGCTCTGCGCGACAATGTTCAGAAGGCTCTCGAGGAGGCAAGAAACGCAAAGGTTATCGGCGCTTCTCTTGAGGCCAAGGTGACGCTCTTTGCAAAGGGTGATACCTTTGAATTTCTATCGGGTGTAAAGGATAAGCTTGCCGACGTGTTTATCGTTTCGGCCGTTGAGCTTAAAAATGAAGGCGAGGGTGCCTTCAAGGGCAGCTTTGAAGGAGTTTCGGTGACCGTGGAAAAGGCCGGCGGACACAAGTGCGAGCGCTGCTGGAAGTACACCGAGGACATCGGTTCCGACCCGAATCATCCCGACATTTGCGCAAGATGCGCCAAGGTTGTTTCCGAATAACATGAGCATAAGTAAACACAGAAATATTTCTCTTGCCGTGTCGGCGGTCATTTTGATTGCCGACCGGCTCGTAAAATATCTTGTGGCGGAAAATTTTGAGCTTTACTACACCACCCCGATCATAAAAGGTCTGCTTGAATTTTGCTATCTTCATAACGACGGCGCCGCAATGGGAATGCTGTCGGGAAACCGATTTTTCCTCATCGCTCTGCCTATTGTTATGATTATTGCAATTTTTGTCGTTGAATTCAGCGGGAAAATAACTTCTCCGCTGATTGTTTGGGCCTTAAGCCTTGTGGTTGGCGGAGGAATAGGCAACCTAATCGACCGTATTAAATTCGGTTATGTGGTCGATTTTGTGAGATTTCCTGTAAGCTGGTTCAATTATTCCTTTAACATTGCCGACTGTGCCGTCACCGTCGGCGCGGCAATGCTTATAATTTATCTTATAACAGACATTTTCAGGTCAAAAAAAAAAGATGGAAAAGAAACACTTTCAAATTGACTTTGACCGCGTCGAAAGGCTTGACAAGGCGTTGTGTCTTGTCGACGGTGAGCTGACAAGAGCGGCTGCCGTTCGGCTCATCGAGTGCGGAATGGTTCTTTTGAACGGCAAAACCGCGAAAAAAAGCGATAAGGTCAAGCTTTTTGACAGGCTTGAAATAACCTATCCCGATCCCGAGCCCTCCGACGTTGTTCCTCAGGACATACCGCTTGATATTCTCTATGAGGACGGCGATTTGCTTGTTGTAAACAAGCCTAAGGGCATGGTCGTTCACCCGGCGGCGGGAAATCCCGACAACACTCTTGTCAATGCTCTTCTTTTTCATTGCAAAGGAAGTCTTTCGGGAATAGGCGGCGTTATCCGCCCCGGTATCGTTCACCGAATCGACAAGGACACAAGCGGTCTGCTTATGGTTGCGAAAAATGACGAAGCTCATCTTTGTCTGTCGGAACAGATAAAGGAACATTCCTTCACAAGAGAATATGAGGCGGTTATCGTCGGTCACTTAAACGACTCAGAGGGGAAAATCGACGCTCCCATAGGCAGGAGCAAAAAGGACCGAAAAAAAATGGCCGTTACCGAGCAAAATTCCAAAAACGCCGTTACCTACTATAAGGTGCTTGAGGAATTCAGCGGCTTTTCCCATGTGAGACTCCGCCTTGAAACGGGACGAACACATCAGATAAGAGTGCATATGGCATACATCGGTCACC
>URYV01000052.1 GCA_900552285.1 uncultured Oscillospiraceae bacterium | reverse complement strand
GGCTTTGCTTCACTCTTCGGGATAATGTCGCATTTTCCCATCAGACCATTGGCCGGCTTTTTTGCGGAATATTCCCTTTTTGACAAGGCAATAATAGTATAAAATCTCACGGGGCAGCGCATATAAATGACTGAAAATGAATATTTGCGAAAGCGAAAACGCACGGTTTTGCGCGGTTTTGAGACTTGTTTTTGACCGAAAACCGACATTCTTTTCGTAAAAAAATACAGAAAAATGCGTCTTTTGCCATGCTTTTTATGATAGTAGTTAAAGATGACGAAATAATATAAGAAAAGGCAAAAGAATATGTAGATTATTGTATCTTTCGTATTATATAATGGGCTTGCCCGATGAGGGAAAAACTCAACAAAGGAGAAACAAAAAAATGAAGAAGCTAATTGCACTATTACTGTCAGTCGCTATGATAGCGGCATTCAGCTCATGCGGACAGTCCGACAACTCCGGAACAAGTTCCGACGGCACACAGGTCAAGGTGGCCGGCATGGTCTATCTCGAGGATCAGTTCATGCGTATGGTAAGCGCGGGCTATAAGGCCGCAGCAACCGAGGCCGGTGCAAACTACAGAGAGTTCAACTGCAATCAGGATCAGGCAAAAGAAACCCAGACCATTAACACCTATGTTCAGGACAAGATCGACGGTATCGCCATCGCTCCCCTGAATCAGGATTCTTCCATCGAAGCCGTTAAGAACGCCGCCGCCGCAGGCGTTAAGGTTGTTCTTACCGACTCCACTCTGACCGACGGCTCCTTCCTCGTAGGCGGATTTACCTCCGACCAAAAACAGCTGGGCGCCTCCACCGGTAAGGCTGCCAAAGAGTTCCTCAAAAAAGAGCTCGGCGCAACCGCAGAGAACCCCGTTGAAATCGCAATCGTTTGCTTCGACTCCCTTCTCCCCGAAAAATCCGCTGCCCGTGTAGACGGATTCCTCGGCGAAGTCGGCGACCTCGTTAAGGTTGTTGACCGTCAGGACGCTTGGGAGCAGGACAAGGCCGTTACCACCGTTGACGGCATCATGACCGCTCATCCCAACGTAAAGCTCATCTATGCAGCTAACGACGGCGGTACCGTCGGTTCCACCATGGCTATCGAAAATAAGGGCCTTTCGGGCGTATACGTTTTCGGTATCGATGCTTCCGAGCAGATCGCTTCCTATCTCCAGAGCGACAAAAACGTTCTCCAGGCCGTTACCGGTCAGGACGCTTATCAGATGGGTTATCAGAGCATGCAGCAGCTCATCAAGGCCATTAAGGGCGAGGACATCGGCGCAGCAGGACAGGTCAAAAATGTTGACGGTATTCTGCTTTCCCGCACCGATCCCGACGGAATCAAAAACTATCTTGATGATCTTAGGAAAATCGGCTGATAACAGCTTGATTTAAAGCAGTTTTTCCCCGGAGAGGTCGTCGCACCGGCGGCTTCTCCGGAAACACAAGTCAACATACTCAAAGGAATGAGGAATTTAAATGAGCGTTTTAGAAGCCCGTAATATTACAAAGGTTTTCCCCGGAACGGTCGCTCTTGACGACGTATCGGTTTCCTTTGACAGCGGCAAGGTCCACGCCATCGTGGGAAAAAACGGATCGGGTAAATCCACCTTGCTGAAAATAATTTCGGGTGCGCAGCAGGCGACCTCCGGCGTTCTTATTCTCGACGGCAAGGAAGTTAAAATTTCTTCCACCACCGACGCCTTTAAGGACGGAATCGCCACCGTGTACCAGGAACTCAGTCTTGTTCCCACCCTCTCGGTCACCGAGAACATACTTCTCGGCAGAATGCCCATGAAGTACGGAATGATAGACTGGAACGCAGCCAACACGCAGGTTAAAAATCTGCTTCAGGAGCTGAGCATAGACATCCCCGTTACGGCAAAGGTGTCGTCGCTGAGCATGTGGCAGCGTCAGATGATAGAGATCGCGAAAGCCATGAGCTTCAACCCCAAGGTGCTTCAGCTTGACGAGCCCACTTCGTCCCTTGCCCGTCATGAGGTTGCCGCACTCTTTAAAATGGTCAGAAAGCTCAAGGAAAAGGATGTTATTATAACCTACGTTTCCCACAAGCTTCAGGAGCTTTGGGAGATTGCCGACGACTGTACCGTCATCCGCGACGGAAAATACATCGGCAAAAAGGATATGAGCGAGCTTTCCCACAGAGAGCTCATCGACATGATGTTCGGCGATACCCAGGTTCAGAGCCGTCCCGACGACCTTATGGTTTCGGACGAGGTTGTGCTTAAGGTCAACAATCTGACAAGGGAAGGAATATTTGAGGACGTGTCCTTTGAGCTTCATAAGGGCGAGGTTCTCGGAATTGCCGGAATGCTCGGCTCGGGAAGAACGGAACTTCTCAAATCCATTTTCGGAGCCGATAAGTTTGACTCGGGCACCGTGGAATTCGGCGGCCAGGTCATCAATAAACACCATTCCAGCCTCAAAAAGATGAAATCACTTGGTATGGCGCTCACCCCCGAGGATCGTAAGACCGAAGGATTGGTGCTGATGTCATCCATTAACCGTAATTTGGTTTATGCAAGCCTCGATTCTCTTTCGAAATTCGGATTTATGAATGAGAAGAAGGAAAAGGAATACATCGACAGACAGGTAAAGGACCTTCAAATCAAGGTGGCCTCCACCGCCCTTCCGGTCACGTCCCTTTCGGGAGGTAACCAGCAAAAGGTTGTTGTGGGCAACTGGCTCAACACCAATCCGTCGGTCATGTTTTTCGACGAGCCCTCCCGAGGCATCGACGTTGCCGCCAAGCAGCAGATATTTAAAATCATGTGGGATCAGTCGAGAAAGGGAATTTCCAGCGTCATGGTCTCCAGCGAGCTTGAAGAGCTGCTTGAGGTATGTCAGAGAATACTCATCATGTGCGAAGGAAAAATCGTCGGCGAGGTAAATCCCGACGAGGTTCAGACCAACGAGCTTTATGCCCTGTGCATGGGCGACAGCTCGGAGGGCAAGACCGAAGAAGTTCCTTCCGAAAACGTTTAACGAGGTGAAAGAAATGAATAATACAAAAGCTCCTGCGTCCCCGCTTTTGAAGGTAGCTTCGGCGGCCGATCGCTTTAAACTTGAAATAATCCTTGTGGTGGTATTTATCGTTGCGACCTTCCTGTCGCCTTCGTTCCTCACCTCGGGAAACCTTCTCAACGTGCTGCGTACCGCCTCTCTTAAGGGCGTTATCGCATTCGGTATGACATTTGTTATCATCTGCGGTGAAATCGACCTTTCGATCGGCTCCACCGTCGGCCTCAGCGGTATCGTGGCCGCGCTCATCCTAAAGGCGACGCTTGCGGCGGGTGTAAACGGCGTGCTTGCCGGTATCATCGCCATCGGCGGAACGCTCATTGCATGTTCCCTTATCGGTCTTATAAGCGGACTGCTTATGACCTACTTCAATATGCCTTCCTTCATCGTTACCCTCGGTATGGTCAACGTGCTATACGGTGTGGCGGCGCTGCTCGCTCCCTATCCCGTGACCGGACTTCCCGAGTGGTATAAATGGTTCGGCTCGGGAACCCTCTTCGGTTTCCTGCCCGTCCCCGCAATGTTCCTTGCTCTGTTCTTTGTCGTAACGCTGATAGTTCTGAGAAAGACCAAATTCGGCCGTTCGGTATATGCCGTCGGCGGAAACGCCGAGTCGGCCCGTCTTTCGGGTATCAATGTCCGCAGAGTCCGCATCATCGTTATGATGATCGTTCAGTTCTGCGCCGCCTTCGCCGGAATCATGATGTCGGCACAGGTTATGTCCGGTACCTACACCTTCGGACGCGGCTGGGAAATGGACGTCATCGCTTCGGTTATCATCGGCGGTGCAAGCCTTGCCGGAGGACTCGGAACCTCTTGGGGTACCTTCATCGGTATCATCTTCCTCGGAATCATCAACAATATCATGACCCTTACCGGCGTATCTTCCGATATGCAGTATGTGGTTCAGGGTTTGCTCATCATCGGAGCCGTTCTGCTCAACTCCTTCAACAACCGCAAGAAGAGCGCCTGATAATGCCGGCGGAATGCCGAATTTAATATTGACATCGAGTGTAATTTTGCCTTACATCTGTGGGACTGCGTTCGGGGGTTTCTCTCCTCAGTCCGGCTCTGCCGGTCTGAACCCTCGGGCGCAGTTCCGCATTTTTTTAAAAAAAGTGTTGACAAAGGGGATAATGTGTGCTATTATCTTACCAACCTACGAAATAGGTAGGATTTAAAACCGAACGAAAGATCGTCACTTGACAGAAATTCGGTTTTATGTTATAAACAAACGGCGGGGAATTTTAAATTGGATTTCCGCGTTTGAAAAAACGGCGTTGCCGTTTCGGAGGAAAGATATGAAAAACTGTTTTGAAAAGCTTGTCAGAGCCAATTTCCGTTTCGGGCGAATGTGTTGCCGTGCCGAGCAGACAATCACACATTAAATTATTTTAAAACCGAAAGGAAATTTTATCATGAAAAAGACTGTATCAATAATTCTTGCAATAGCACTCACGCTTTCCCTTGTCCTGTCCTTCGCGTCCTGCGGTCAGAGCTCGTCCGACGACAAAAAGACCGAACTCACCGTTGCCGTTCCCAACGACACCACCAACGAGGCAAGAGCTCTTCTGCTTCTCCAAGAGCAGGGCCTCATAAAGCTTAAGGACGGCGCCGGAATAACCGCAACCGTGCTTGACATCGAGGAAAATCCCCACAACATCAAATTTAACGAGGTTGAGGCCGCTCAGCTCCCCAATGTTCTTAAGGATGTTGACTATGCCGTAATCAATTCGAACTATGCCATCGCCGCCAACCTCAATCCTTCCAAGGACGCTTTGGTGCTCGAAGGCTCCTCCTCGGCTTATTCAAACATTGTGGCCGTTAAAGAGGGCAACGAGAACGATCCCCTCGTAAAGGCTCTTGTGGCCGCTCTTTCCAGCAAAAAGGTAGCCGATTACATCACCGAAAAGTATGCCGGCTCGGTTGTGTCGGTTGTTGACAATCCCGGCGACGGTTTTGACGCTTCGGTTGATTATGACGCTCTTTCGGGCAAAACAATTTCGGTTGCTGCCTCTCCCGCACCTCATGCCGAAATCCTTGCCGTTGCAAAGGACATTCTCGCCGAGAAAAACATAACCCTCGACATTCAGGAATTCAGCGACTATGTTGTTCCCAACAATGTTGTGGAGGACGGCACCGTGCTTGCGAACTACTTCCAGCACAAGCCCTATCTTGACGATTTCAACGCCGAAAACAACACACACATTGTTTCGGTCGCCGCCATTCACGTTGAGCCTCTCGGACTCTACGGCGGAAAGCAGACCTCTCTTGACGCTTTGAAGGGCGAATAATTAAAAATTTAAATTGCGTTTTGATTGGTACTGTGGTATGATTTACCACGGTACCAATTGTTGTATAGGTCGGTTTTCGGCCGATGAGGTGAAAAAATGATTGAAATAAAAAATCTGACCAAGACCTTTACCCTTTCGTCGGGAAAGGTCGAGGCGCTTAAGGACGTCTCGCTGACCGTAAACGACGGCGAGATCTACGGCATAATCGGCATGAGCGGCGCCGGGAAAAGCACCCTCGTGCGATGCATAAATATGCTTGAACGGCCAACGTCGGGAAATGTTATTTTCGACGGCGTCGACATGGGCAGCCTCGGAAAAAAGGAGCTCAGGGAGACAAGAAGAAAAATAACCATGATTTTTCAGGGCTTTAATCTGCTCATGCAGAAAAACTGCCTTAAAAACGTGTGCTTTCCTCTCGAGCTTGAGGGCGTGCCCAAGGCCGAGGCAAGGAAAAAGGCCGCCGAGCTTCTTGAGCTTGTGGGGCTTGCCGAAAAGGCCAAGGCCTATCCGGCTCAGCTTTCGGGCGGTCAGCAGCAGAGGGTGGCCATTGCACGCGCCCTTGCCACCGAGCCCAAGGTTCTCCTTTGCGACGAGGCAACCAGCGCTCTCGACCCCAAAACCACAAATTCCATTCTCGACCTTGTGCAGACAATAAACAAAAAGACCGGCATTTCGGTCATTATCATAACCCACCAGATGAGTGCCGTCGAGCGGGTGTGCAACAGGGTGGCGATTCTCGAAAACGGCGCCGTTGCCGAAGAGGGAACGGTATCCGAGGTCTTTTCCCATCCCAAGTCCTCGGCGGCCAAACGTCTTGTTTTCCCCGAAGGCTCCTCCGAGGAGTTTTTGTCGGAAAAGGACGAAAATTACCGCTATATACGCGTCGTTTTCAACGGCGCCGACGCCACCGACGAGCCCATGATTGCTCAAATGGCGCTTAAAGAGGGGATAGAGGCCAGCATTTGCTATGCTTCCACCAAAAGTATCGGCGGCAAGGCCTACGGAACCATGCTTCTTGCCGTGAAAAATGAGCAGAATAATCTGGAGCGCGCAATAAAATTCCTGTCCCAAAGTGAGGACATATCCGCCGAGGAGGTAACCGGAAATGCTGACTGATTTTTTTAACTCTCCCGAATGGCTCGAAACCGCCGAAATTGTAAAAACTCAGTTTTTGTCCGCCGTGTGGGAAACGCTTTATGTCACCGTGCTGTCTACGGCTCTTGCCATAATAATCGGTCTTCCTTTGGGCGTGCTGCTTGTGGCCGGCGAAAAGGGCGGGGTGCTTCCGCTGCCGAAGCCCGTTATGCAGGTGCTCAACGTCATAATAAACCTGCTCCGTTCGGTGCCTTTCCTTATACTGATGATTTTGGTTTTCCCGCTGACCCGAGCCATAATGGGAACGGCCGTCGGAACGGCGGCGTCCATTGTTCCCCTGACCATTGCGGCCTTCCCCTTTGTGGTCAGACTTGTGGAAAGCAGCCTTAGAGAAGTCAATCCCAGCGTTATCGAAATGGCGCAGAGCATGGGCGCGTCGCCTTTCCAAATCATTGTTAAGGTTATGTTGCCTGAAAGTATGCCCTCCCTCATTTCAAACATCACCATCGCCATCACCACCATTCTCGGATACACCGCCATGAGCGGCATAATCGGCGGCGGCGGTCTCGGAAAAATCGCCATAAATTACGGCTACTACCGCTATAAATATATGGTTATGCTCCTTGCCGTTGTGCTTCTCATTGTGCTTGTTCAGGTGTTCCAGTCGGTGGGTACGGCATTGACAAGAAAGAGCGACAAACGTCTCAAGAAATAACATTTGGGATGTTAAAAACGCCTGTAGCGAACAAACCTCACCGCTCGGCGTACCTTTGTACGCCGTCGGGCAGGTTCAAATGTCGAAAACGTCATTCGAATTCGGTTAGTCCGATACAAACGTTTTTTCCTATCCCAAAGGCAGAGGAAGAAAACGCCTGCTTAATGTCGGTAACCTTGTGGAAAGGTTGAAATCGACCTTTCGTGCTGTCCCCGGCTCCCCGATATAAACGGCTGCGGTTCGGTGCCTTCGGCTCCCTTTACACAAGGGAGGCTTTGAATGTACGATACCTATCGGCTTCTTTGAAACGGGTTTAGTATGAGTTTTGCGTGGGACGACTGTCTGTTTAAAATCAAAAGTGCTTTGGAGATCATCCAAAGCACTTTTTCATATATTCCTGCCCGAAAGTCTGAAACGATTACCCTTATAGGAAAGATAGCCGTCCTTTTGAAGGCGGGACAGCTCGGCGCACATGGCGCTGCGCTCCACCGAAAGATAATCCGCAAGCTGCTGGCGGTCCATATCAACGGTAAAGCTTTCGCTTTTCGCCTCGGCCGCCTTTGCCGACAAAAAGGACATAAGCTTTTGGCGGGTGGTTCTTTTGGCCATGTGAATTATTTTTTCGTTCATTTTAAGATTTTTTTCGGCAAGGAGCCCGATGAGATTTCGCGTGACGGCGGCGTGGCAGGGACAAATTTCGGTGCAGGAGGACAGAAGGCTTTCGGATTTTATCCATAAAACCTCGCAGTCGCTTTCGGCAAAGACTCCCACCGTCGTCACCGCGCCGCTCTTAAGGGCAAAAACCTCGCCGAAAATCTGTCCCGGGAGAAGGGGCGAAATAATATTTCTGTTTCCCCAAAAATCCTCGTGGGCAATCACGCCCTTGCCGCAAAGCAGAATACCGAATCGGTCGGTTTTTTGCCCCGCCGGGAGGATTATTCCGCCCTTTTTAAAGCTTTCTTCCGTCGGTTTAACACAGCCCAAAAGCTTTGTGAGCCCTTCGTCGGTCACACCCCTGAAAAGAGGATTTGTGATTAAAAAATCAAAATAATTTTTCAAAAAAATCTCCCCTTTGTTGGAAAAACAACAGAATGTTTTTGCTCAGTATATTATAATAAGGACGAAAAATCAAGGAGGTAATCTTTATGATAAGAAAAATAATTCACATAGACGAGGAAAAATGCAACGGCTGCGGAGCCTGCGCAAACGCCTGTCACGAGGGCGCAATAGGCATGGTGGGCGGCAAGGCAAAGCTGCTTCGGGACGATTACTGCGACGGGCTTGGCGACTGTCTGCCCTCATGTCCCACCGGGGCCATAAGCTTTGTGGAGCGGGAGGCTGCCGAATATAACGAGACCGAGGTCAAAAAGAATTTGGAAAATAAAAAGAAAGAGGGTTTTGAGCCTCACGCGGGCGGCTGTCCCGGTCATAAGCTTCGTGTTTTCAACCGCGCCGAGAAAGAAGCCCCCGCTGCGGCGGTAGGCGAGCCCTTGTCCCGCCTTTCCCAGTGGCCGGTGCAAATCAAGCTTGTGCCGACAAACGCACCCTACTTTGACGGCGCAAATCTTCTTATCGCCGCCGATTGCACCGCCTTTGCCTACGGAAATTTTCACGAGAAATTCATTAAAAACCGCGTCACCTTGATTGGCTGCCCCAAGCTTGACGGTACCGACTATTCCGAAAAGCTTTGCGAAATAATCAAAAACAACGACATTAAAAGCGTGACGGTGGTGCGAATGGAGGTTCCCTGCTGCGGCGGTCTTGAGCACATGGCAAAGGAGGCGCTCAAAAGCAGCGGCAAATTCATTCCGTGGCAGGTGGTGACAATATCCCTCGACGGAAAAATTATCGAATAATGTAGACATTTGAATTTAAGTGTGTTAAAATAAAGACGGCTTAAAACAGCTATTTTTTGAAAAGTTGGTGATTAAAGTGAATATTGCCCCCAACGAGCTTATTTGCAAGTGCAAAAAAGTAAGCTATGCCGACATCGAAAAGGCGGTTCATGAGCACACCCGTTTCCCCGATCTCGAAAAAGAATTTGAAGAGGTTCAAAAGGTGACAAACTGCTCGACCGGCTGCGGAGGATGTCACGACAAAATTATGGGCGTCATTTCCGAAATCATAAGCGGCTGACACCTGAAATATTTAAACGATAAAAGGAGATAATAATTATGAAATACGTATGTCCCTGCGGATATGTTTACGACCCCGAAATCGGCGATCCCGACAGCGGAATTGCCCCCGGAACCGCTTTTGAAGACATTCCCGATGATTGGGTATGTCCCGTATGCGGCCTTTCCAAGGACGCTTTCGAAGCCGAATAAACGGCTTTTTCGGCGGGCCGAACTCGTTTTTCGCCTGTGAGGTTTTGCCGATCTAAAATGAAAACTTTATCCGACACAAAGAGAGATCTGCGTGAAGGTGCGAGGCAATTTCCGTTTTGGCTGCCGCCGTATCCTTTCGCAGGTACGGCGGATTTTTTATAAGTGAGGTTTTATTATGGAAACAAGAGTTGCGGTTATGGCGATAATCGTCGAAAAAGGCGAGGCCGTTGAGGGGCTCAACGCTCTGCTTCACGAATACCGTGATTTTATTTTGTTTAAGGAGGTTGACGGATGATGAAGGTGTTGGTGACAGGGACCAGTACAGGCATTGGCCGCGGCATTGCGGAGAAATTTTTGGCGGAAGGCCATACGGTGAT
>URYV01000051.1 GCA_900552285.1 uncultured Oscillospiraceae bacterium | reverse complement strand
GAGCCAAATAACGCTCAGCCGGCCGAAACAGAGCAGTCTCGCACCGAAAAAGCGGTACCGCTATCTGGGGGTGCTCAACGTTGCGGGCCGCGGGGTCGATCAGCGGCTTTCGGTCGACGCCTCGTGGGGCGACCTGCTGAAATACAACAATATTCAGGAGCTGGAACTTGATCCGGAGACCAATCAGAAACTGTACAAACAGTACGGTCGCTTCCTGAAATTCTCGCAGAAGCAGCGCAGCGTCGATGCCGATTACAAACTCTACGTCAAGCGCAACGAGTGGAGCAGTTCGTGGATCGTCGATGCGGCTTATACCTATTACAAGGCCGAATCGGAATATACGATCTCCCCGGCATGCTACGATCAGGACCTGCACTATTCGAAACTGATGCTGGGCGTGACGAAGAACTTCCGGTTCAGCGGCCGCAGCTGGCTCGACGCGACGGTGCGCGGCGGCTATACGTTCGGCGGCGGAACCGAACTGGAGAAGAGCTGCCCCGAGGGGGTGCAGATCGACAACGAGAACTATCGCGCCGACCTGCTGGCCCAGGAGTATGCCTTCCTGACCAACGACCGTCTGAACGGCGAGGCCGGCCTGCGCTATACGCACTGTTTCCCGGCGAAGAAAATGAGCCTGTACGTCGATCTGAAAGGGCGTGCGGCATGGGGGCGCAGCGGCCTGATGGACGGCAGCCGGCGCGGCGGCCTGTTCGCGGCCGTGGGTCTGAACTTCTGAACCGCGGGTCGTCATTAAAAACCCCGCAGGACGTGCAAAGTCCTGCGGGGTTTTTGTCGTCGGGGATTCATAAAAAAGGAACGGACCCCCGTTTTGAAGGGTCCGTTCCTTGGCGAGCGCAGGGCGGGTTATTTCACCAGCCGCATTTCGTCGATCAGCTTTCCGGCGCCAGCGTATTTGTCCATGATCCACAGCACGAAGCGGATGTCGACGCAGACCGTCTTGAAGTTGGTCGGGTGGAAATAGATGTCGCCCGACATCGACTCGCGGTTGCCGTCGAACGCCAGTCCGATCACGTCGCCCCGGGCGTTGAGCACAGGGCTTCCCGAATTGCCGCCCGTGATGTCGTTGTTGGTGAGGAAATTGACGTACAGCCGGCCGTTTTCGCCCCAGCGGCCCCAGTCCTTGCTGCGGATGAGCGAAGACA
The DNA here is from genome assembly GCA_900552285.1 of uncultured Oscillospiraceae bacterium. Lineage (GTDB taxonomy): Bacteria > Bacillota > Clostridia > Oscillospirales > Acutalibacteraceae > UMGS1484. Next base: position 8,754 of record URYV01000051.1, on the reverse strand, counting down.
TCCGGTCGTCGACACGGAATTCGTAGTCGTCGGGATTGTATTTTTCGAGGTAGCCGTCGATCGTCGAACGGGAGTCGTAGTGCACGGCGTCCTTGGGCGAGACCGGGCCTACGGTTCCGTAGGTGAGGCGCATTGTCGAGTTGGCGTCGGGATATTGGGGCGTGCCTTCCGATTCGCGCATCTCGTAGATGGCGTGGGTGTAGCGGAGTTCCTCCTTGTCGGCGTCGATGCTGTCAAAGCCGAGCAGCTTTGTGACGGTGGATTTTCCCGAGCCTGTCTGTCCAGTTACACCAACAATCATTTTAAAGCCGCCTTTCGTCAAATCCCGCCGCGCGCACAAGTCGGTTGAACACCGCAAGCCCCACGCCGTTTTCGGGCGGGCAATGGGCAAATACCGTTTGATAGTTTCCGTCGTCGGCCTTTCTCAGCGCGGAAAAAAGGCGGTGGGCATGAGCCCTTTCGTCGCCCTTCGGACCGAGGGAAATCGTCGGAACCGACAGCAGGTCTTTATCCTCTTCAAAGCATATTGCGGCGTCGCCGTCCTTTGCGTTTCGATTTACAAAATCCGCAAATTTATCCCCGTCCCCGTGTATCAGAATGACCTTGCAGGAGGGGGAATAATGCTTGTATTTCATGCCGGGAGAGGAGGCCTTTTCCACCTGAATGTTGTGACCGACCGACGGGTCGACCTCGATTTTCCCGATGACCCTTTCGATTTGCTCGACGGTCACCCCGCCCGGGCGCAGCAGCCTCGGTGGATCGCAGACCATTGATATGACGGTGGACTCCACGCCTACGTCGCTTTGACCCCCGTCGATAATAAGCGGGATTTTACCCTTCATGTCGTGAAAAACATGGTCGGCCGAGGTGGGACTCGGTTTTCCCGAGGTGTTGGCCGAGGGTGCGGCAATGGGCACCCCCGCAAGCTCTATAAGCTCGTTTGCAACGGGGTGAACGGGAAAGCGAACCGCCACCGTGTCAAGACCGCCGGTGGTTTCTTTCGGGACGCGCCCGTTTGACTTGAATATCATGGTCAGCGGTCCCGGCCAAAATTCCTTTGCAAGCATTTTTGCCTTTTCGGGCACAAAATCGGTGAGCTCTTCAAGCTCGCAAAGACGGCCGATGTGCACGATGAGGGGATTATCTGCCGGTCTGCCCTTTGCGGCGAATATTTTTAAAACGGCCGAGCTGTCAAGGGCGTTTGCGCCGAGTCCGTAGACCGTTTCGGTGGGGATTCCCACAACTTCGCCTTCTTTTATAAGCTCGGCGGCCTTGAAAAGTCCCTCTTTCGGGGAAAAAATCTGAGTTTCCATTATATCATTTCTTTTACTTTTTTTATTTGCTCGAGAGAACGTTCGGCAAGAGCGGTATAGCGCTCTTTTTTGTCTCTTATGTGGGTTTCAAGGGGCGGCAGCAGCCCGAAGGAGGCTCCCATGGGCTGAAAATCCGAGATGTCGGGGTCGCTGATATATCTCGAAAGGGCTCCGATAATCGTTTCTCTCGGCAGCGTTACCGTGTCAAGCCCCGACAGCCGCCTGTAAAGATTTATGCCGGCCATAATCCCCGACGCGGCCGATTCCATATAGCCCTCGACCCCCGTGAGCTGACCCGCAAAGAAGAGGTCGGGACGTTTTTTTGCCGAAAAGTCGGAGCAAAGCACCTTGGGCGAATTTATAAAGGTGTTGCGGTGCATGACCCCGTATCTGACAAACTCGGCGTTTTTAAGGGCGGGAATCATGGAGAAAACCCGTTTTTGTTCACCGAATTTAAGATTGGTCTGAAAGCCCACAAGATTATAGAGCGTTCCCTCGCTGTTTTCTTTTCTCAGCTGTACGGCGGCCCACGGTCTGTGTCCCGTTTTGGGGTCGCGAAGCCCCACCGGCTTTAAGGGGCCGTAGCGAATGGTGTCGGCACCCCGTTTTGCCATTATTTCAATGGGCATACAGCCCTCGTAAACCTTGGGACGGTCAAATTCGTGAAGAACGGCGCCCTCGGCATTTATAATCTGCTCATAAAAGGCTTCATACTGCTCCTTGTTCATGGGACAGTTTATGTAATCGTCCTCGCCTCGGTCATATCTCGAGGCGGCGAAGGCACTTTCCATGTCGATGCTCTGCCCTGTGACAATGGGGGCGGCGGCGTCGTAAAAGCTCAGATGGCCGAGCCCGAAAAACTCGGAAATCGCTTTGGAAAAACCGTCGGATGTCAGCGGCCCGGTGGCAACGACGCAGGGACGATCGGGAATTTCGGTTATTTCCTTTGATATAATCTCAATGTTGGGATTCGAACGAATCTTTTCGGTGATTATTTTTGAAAAATCGTCGCGGTTGACCGCCAAAGCTCCACCGGCAGGCACGTCACATTTATACGCCGTTTCGACGCAAACCGACGAAAGCTCGGCCATTTCGGCCTTTAAAAGCCCTCCTGCGGCGGAAATCCGCCTTGCCTTGAGGGAGTTTGAACAGACAAGCTCGGCAAAGAGGTCGGATTTGTGAGCGGGCGAGTGCTTCTTCGGCTTCATTTCGGCGAGGGTCACTTTTATACCTCTGTCTGCCAGCTGAAGAGCCGCCTCGCATCCCGCAAGCCCTGCGCCGATAACGACTGTCTCTTTATTCATCGGTCTTTTCCGCCTTTTTTCTGCCTCTCGGCTTTTTTTCGGCGACCCGTTCATATCCGCAGCCCTCGTTGTTGCAGACGATAAGCCCGCCGCGGCGTTTGAAAAGGGTCTTTCCGCAGTTGGGACAAAGCTCGTCGGTGGGCACGTCCCATGTCATGAATTTGCAGTCTTTATAGTCCTCGCAGCCGTAATATTTATAGCCGCGCTTGGATTTTCGTTCGATTATGGGCTTGCCGCATTTCGGACAGGAGCCCTTTGCCACCGTGACGATGGATTTTGTGGTCTTACATTCCGGATAGCCCGAGCAGGCGAGAAATTTTCCGAATCTGCTGTTCTTTATGACCATCTTTTTGCCGCAGTTGGGACATATCTCGTCGGTTTCCACGTCGGGAACCTTGGCGTGCTTGCCCTCCATTTTCTGCTCGGCAATTTCGAGGTTTTTCTCAAAGGGACCGTAGAATTTTTCAAGGGTTGTGACATAGTCGAGCTTGCCCTCGGCCACAAGGTCGAGATCCTCCTCCATTTTCGCCGTGAATTTGGAGTCGACGATGTCCTTGAAAAGCTCTCGCATGAGCCCCGTGGTCACCTCTCCGAGCGGAGTGGGTTTCAGCGTTCTCTTTTCCCGTTCGACATATTCTCTCTTTATGACGGTGGCAATTGTGGGGGCATAGGTGCTGGGTCGGCCGATGCCGGTCTTTTCCATGACGTCGATGAGGGTGGCGTCGTTATATCTTGCGGGGGGCTGGGTGAAATGCTGATTTCCCGCAAGCTCGCGGAGCACAAGGGTGTCGTCCTCGGCAATGGGCGGCAGCACCGACTCGCCCTCCTCGTTTTCGTCCTTTGCGGTGGCGTAGACGGCGGTAAATCCGTCGAATTTAACGGTGTATCCGCTTGCACGGAAAATATAGTCGTCGGCGGCAATGTCGATCGAGCGGGTCGACTGTATGCAGGCGGCCATAAGGCTTCCCATAAAGCGCTCCCAAATGAGCTTATACAGCTTATATTGCTCGGCCGTCAGCGACTCCTTGGCCATGGCGGGGGTGAGGGAAATGACGGTGGGACGGATGGCTTCGTGGCCGTCCTGCGCCGAGGCCTTGGTTTTATAATAGCGGGGCTTTGCCGGCAGATAGTTTTTACCGAAATTTTCTTCGATGAACTGATTGCCTGCGGCTCTTGCCTCTTCGGAAATTCTCACCGAGTCGGTTCTCATATAGGTTATAAGACCGGTGGTTCCCATGCCCTTTATGTCGATTCCCTCGTAAAGCTGCTGGGCGATACGCATTGTACGCTCACCGGTCATGCCGAATTTGCGGGCGGTGTCCTGCTGAAGGGCCGAGGTTATGAAGGGGGGAGGCGGCTGGCAGGTTCTTGTACCCTTTTTGACCTTAAGAACCTTATATTCGGCCTTTTCGAGAGCCTCTTTAATGGCGGAGGCCTCCTGCTCGTTTTTAATGGCAATCTTTTTGCCGTCGATGGTGGTGTGAAGCTTCGCGGCAAATTTCTTGGACGACGGCTTTTGGCTCAGCTTTGCGTCAACGGTCCAATATTCCTCGGGAACGAATTTTCTGATTTCTTCCTCTCTGTCCACGATGAGCCGCACGACCACGCTCTGAACGCGGCCGGCCGAAAGACCTCTTCTGACCTTTTTCCAAAGGAAGGGGCTTAATTTATAACCCACTATACGGTCGAGAATTCGTCTTGCCTGCTGGGCGTCCACAAGATTCATGTCTATGGAGCGGGGGGCGGCCATACCCTTTTGCACTCCGGATTTGGTGATTTCGTTAAATGTGACCCTTATGGGAGCCTTTTCGTCAAGGGCGAGCAGCTCGGCCAGGTGCCATGCAATGGCTTCTCCTTCGCGGTCGGGGTCGGTTGCGAGATAAACTTTGTCGCTGTTTGCGGCGGCGGCCTGAAGGGATTTGATAAGCTCCTCCTTGCCGGCGACGGGCTCGTATTTCGGAGTGAACTTTCCGTCGAGAGAAACCGACATCTTCTTTTTGGGAAGGTCGCGTATGTGGCCGACGGAGGCCATTATTTCATAATTTCCGCCGAGATATTTTTTTATGCTTTTTGCCTTTGTGGGGGACTCGACGATAACTAAATCGGACATATATAAAAACTTCCTTTCGTGAAAGGTATAGTTGCGAATTTAAGACAGCTTTTCAAACCGATTGCCCGAAAGCCGCGACACAAGACCGTTTATTTCAAGCTCGGTCAGCGCGCACATCAATCGGTCGCTTTTAAGCCCGCTTGAGCAAACAAGGTCGTCAAAGAGGGCAATATTTTCGCAAAAGCTATTATACACTACACCCGCGTCCTCTGACAAGTCCCTTTGCGGGGCGGGAACGGTAAATTTTTTGTTAATTTCATCCTTTTTATAAGCCGAGGGCTCGTTATGTTTTTGCTCTGCTTTTTTTGCAAAGCGGGGCGGTTCTTCGGACGCATCGGGTGACGGAAAGGACGGGATACTTGTCTTTTCCGGGCAGAGCTCACCCGCGCTCAGGTCTATTTTACCGGGGAAAAGTCCGGAATATTCCTCGGCGATGTCCGAGAAAGAGAATATCGGCTTTGCGCCGTTTTTAATGAGATTGTTTGAGCCTGCAAATTCGGTTTCTCCCGCGTGGCCGGGAAGTGCGAAAACGTCGCGGCCCTGTTCGGCGGCAAATGAGGCCGTTATGAGCGAACCGCTTTTCTCTCCCGCCTGAATGACGGCCGTTCCGAGGGACAGCGCCGAAATAATGCGGTTTCTCATGGGAAAGGAGAACCTTTGAACCGCCATTCCGGGCGGAAACTCGGTGATGAGAGCGCCGTTTTGAGAAATTCTTTTGCGGAGAGGCTCCTGTTTCATAAGATAGTTTGAAAGAAGTCCCGTGCCAAGCACCGCCGCGGTCCGACCGCCTGCGTCAAGAGCGCCGAGGTGGGCGGCGGAATCAATGCCGACGGCGGCTCCGCTTATTATGACAAAGCCCGAACAGGCAAGCTTTCTTGAAATGTTAAATGCCGAAAGACTGCTGTACTTTGTGGGCTTTCGGCTGCCCACAATCGAAATCGAAGGGGTCTGTGAAAAGTCGGGAAGGTCGCCGAGGGTGTATAGAACGCAGGGCGGGTCGGCAATCGACCGCAGATTTTGCGGATAATCGGCGTCGGTTACGGCGATGGGTTTAATGCCGGAATTTTTGCAAAGAGAGGCAACCTCACGGGCATAATCAAGCGACTCGGCGGAAATTCCGCCAAGCTGTTTTTCGGTGAAAAGCCCGCTTTGTTCAAGAATTTTTCTGTCTGCGGCAAATACCGCGTCGGCGCTTTTGAACCGCGCAATGATTTTGCCGATACCTTTGCAGGCAAAGCCGAGAGCCTTCTGCAAGGCGATAGAATAAATGAGGTCGTCCGACAAATTTGTCACCCCTTGGTCATTTCGTATATGATTATGGCGGCGGCCGCAGCGGCGGTAAGCGACTCGGCACGGCCGGACATGGGAATGGTGAAAAGCTTTTCCGAAAGCTCTTTTGCCCGAGCGCTTGCGCCCGAGGCCTCGTTCCCGATTATGACCGCCCCGCCGACGGAAAAGTCAAGCTCGCCTATTTTGCAGTCGGAATTTGACACCACCGAGCAGTAGAGCGGAACATGAGCGGCGCAAAGACGCTCTGCGGCCGAAGAAATATCGGGGAAAATTTCCACGGGAAACCGAAGCAGCGCTCCCATGGACGCCCGCAGCACCTTTGGCCCGAAGGGGTCGCAGCCTCCGCAGACCAGTATTCCGTCAACGCCCAGCGCCTCGGCCGTCCGCGCGGCGGCACCGACGTTTGACGGGTCGGAAAGATTTTCGAGAACAAGATATTTTTTCCCCGACTCAAGCTTTAACGAAAGCTCTGGAAAGGGGCAGACGCATACCGCGCCCTGACAGTTTTCGGTGTCGGAAATCTTGTCCATAAGCTCCCGATTGACGGTAAAGCTTTCCTTTGCGCGGGAGCAAATCAGCATATGCTTTTCGGGAAATTTCTCGGCAAAATCCGCCGAGTAAAAATATGTGTCGATTGCGGCGCCGTTTTGGGCGGCGTCGGAGCAAAGCCGAAGCCCCTCGATTATGAATTTACCTTCCTTTTTGCGGAAGGAGGTGCTTGAAACAAGCTTTGCCGCATACTTGATTTTAGGGTTGTCTTTTGAAGAAATAATCATAATAAATAAAAAGGCAAAACGCCCGAAACCAAAAGTCGGTCGGGCGTTGAAAGGGTTAATTAAAGAGCGGCGCGGGCCTTTTCCACAAGAGCGGTGAAGGCTGCGGGATCGGCAATGGCAATCTCGGAAAGCATTTTGCGGTTGAGAGTGATGCCTGCCTTTTTAAGGCCGTTCATAAAGGTGGAATAATTCATTCCGTTTACGCGGGTGGCGGCGGAAATGCGGGTAATCCACAGACGGCGGAAGTCGCGCTTTCTCTGCTTGCGGCCGATGTAGGCATAGTTGCCGGATTTCATAACTGCCTGTTTGGCGGTTTTAAAAAGTCTGTGCTTGGAGCCGAAATAGCCCTTAGCAAGCTTTAATGTTTTCTTTCTTCTTTTGCGCGTCATGAGAGCGCCTTTTACACGTGCCATTATAAAATACCTCCGATATTATTTGTAGGGAACGAGTTTCTTGATCTGAGCGGTGTTGGTCTTGTCTGCGACCGAAACCTTGCGGAGATTTCTCTTGCGCTTGGTGCTCTTTTTGTTCAGAATGTGGGACTTGAAGGCATGACCGCGCATGGGCTTGCCGTTCTTGGAGAGCTTAAAACGTTTTTTTGCTCCGCTGTGAGTTTTGATTTTAGGCATAACAAAGGTCCTCCTTAATAATTCAAGCTTTTTTGGGTGCAAGGAACATGAGCATATTGCGTCCTTCCATCTTGGCCGGCTTTTCGACCGTCGCCGTCTCCTCCATGGCCTCGGCAAAGCGTTTCATGTTGTCGAGTCCGATTTCGGGATGACCCATTTCACGGCCGCGGAAACGTATGGAAACCTTGACCTTGTTGCCTCCGGCGATGAATTTTTTCGCGTGGTTAAGCTTGGTTTCAAAATCGTGTGTGTCGATGTTAAGAGAAAGACGAATTTCCTTGGTTTCGACAATGTGCTGATTTTTTCTGGCTTCCTTTTCGCGCTTCGACTGCTCAAAGCGGTATTTTCCGTAATCCATAATTTTGCACACCGGAGGATTTGCGCCGGGTGCGATTTTTACGAGATCGAGATCTCTCTGCTCGGCAATTCTCAAGGCCTCTTTGGGCGACATGATGCCAAGTTGTTCTCCGTCTCCGGAAATTACGCGGACCTCACGGTCGCGGATCTCTTCGTTGATGGAAAGCTCGGGCTTGCTGATAGGACTGCACCTCCAAAAGTTTTTTTAACAAACAAATCTGCTCTCCATCGGGCAGGGGGCATCGGCCATTGGTCTGCCGTTTATCATTACCATGGCGATTGCCTGCGCCTTTAACATGCTGACGGCGTTTTCCATCTGTGAGCTGAATGCTCTGATGCCGAACCTGACAGGCGGTATGGCGCAGTACACGCTGGCGTGCTTCGGACCGTTTGTGTCCATCGTCATCACTGTAGGCGGTTATCTGACATGTCAGACCATCATGGGCAGCTCGGAAGCTGCCATGTTCGGCAACACTCTGAGCAGTGTCCTTCCCAATGTTCCCATTCCGGGTTCGGTTTATTCTATTGTGCTGATTCTGCTTTTGCTGGGCTTGAACCTGTTCGGTGTAGACATGTTCGCCAAGGTGCAGAATATTGTGGCATACGGGCTGATCGGTTCGCTGCTGTTTCTGGGCATCATGGGAACGATCAAGCTGGGTACCGGTCAGGTCGTGGAACAGCCGGAGGTGCTCTCCTCGAAGCCCGGCGATGTGTTCTCCCTGCTGGGACTGGCATTCTTTCTGTTCATCGGCGTAGAGTTCATTGTCCCCATTTCCACACAGGTCAAAAATCCCCGGAAGAAAGTGCCGCTGGGCATGGTCATCAGTCTGCTGGCAATTCTGCTGATGCAGATTTTCATGGTCGTTGGCTTTAGCCACTATACGCCGTGGGAGGAACTGAGCGTCAGCACTGTCCCTCATATTCTGTACGGTACTTACGCCAACAAAATTTACAAATCTTGATTCCTGAACTGAT
>URYV01000050.1 GCA_900552285.1 uncultured Oscillospiraceae bacterium | reverse complement strand
CAGAACAGCATAAACAATTTACGTCTGCGGGCTGGCGGCGGCTGGCGGCGTGTGGGGCGCCGCATATCTGCTGCACTTTTCCGGCTATCGCCGGGTGTACCGGCACCTGTTCACGGCGGACGCCGTATCCTTGCTCAGCGGCGACGGTCTCCAGGCGACCCCGACACCTACTGCATCGATTCCTCCCCTTACTATAACCCCTATACCGACACGCTTTATTTTTCCTATGCCCTTATCGGCGGCGGAATGAACAGGGTTTGCATTGCGAAAATGGATAACCCTTGGACGATAAACGAGCAAAGCAGGCAAATCATCTGCAAGGCCGAATATCCTTGGGAGCTTTACACCGGCAGAGTTAATGAGGGCGGCTGTTTTATCGAACAGGGCGGCAAGATGTATATTGCTTTTTCGGCCAACAACGGCGATTCCAAGCCCTACTGCGTGGGACTGCTCGAATTTCTCGGCGACTATAAAAAGGACGACCTGAACAACCCCGATTTGTGGAAAAAGCTTGACCGCCCCCTGCTCAAAGCCGGGGAGGACATCTTCTGCACGGGACACAACTCCTTTTTCCGCTCTCCCGACGGCAGCGAGCTTTGGATTGCCTTCCACGGCCGCACCGACCCCATTGAAATAACATGGGAGCGCCCTCTTTGCTTTATGAAGGCGCAGCTTAATCCCGACGGCAGCTTTGTCATGGACACAACTCCCGAGCCGTCGCGCACCTATATAAAAGAGCCGTCGGCAAAGCTTTAACTCTTTATAAGTACCCCTAGGAGGATTTTAATGAAAAAACTTTTATGTCTGATTTTATCACTTTCCCTTTGCCCCCTTTTCGGCGTTTACCCCGCGGCGGAGGAGGCAAGCTCTCCCGCACAGTCGCTTAAGAATTTCGGAGTTTACGCCGATCTTAATTTAAACGGAAGGACCGACGTGGGCGACGCGCTGCTCATTCTTCAGTATTCGGTGGGAAAAATCACACCGACGCAGGACGAAATATCGGCAGCCGACCTTGACGGAGACGGAAAGGTCACGGTTTCCGACGCGCTTCTTGACCTTCAGTATTCGATGGGGATGTTTTCAATCTTTGCCGCCGGCGGCAAGACCGGCTCCCGCATAATCTACCCCTCGGGCTGTTCACAGTATGTGCTTGACGCCGTTAAAAAGCTGCAAAGCTTTATAAATGAGCAGACGGGGGCAAAAATTCTCTTTTCCCCCGATTCGAGAGCCGAGCAGGCGGGTGACATTCTCATCGGAAACACCAACCGTTCCCTTTCATCGGAAATCTCCTCAGAGCTTTCTCAGGGCGAATTCGCAGTCAAGGAAAGCGGCGGACAGCTTGCGATTTGCTCCTATTCCGACGAGACCCTTCTTGCGGCGGCGGAATATCTTACAAACTTTTTAAAATCGCAAAACAATGCCTGTATGCTTTCAAAGGACTTCGGGTTTTGCAGTCCCTTTGACACGCCCGCAATTCCCGCAAAGGGCATAAAGGTGTGCAAAAACGACATTTCCGATTTTGTCATAACGGCCGACAGCGCCCTTTCCCCCTATGCCGAGGTCATAAAGCAGCGGATTTTGTCAGTTTCTGGAAAAGAAATTGAAATCACAAACGGCGAGGGGCAAAAAAGCATTGTCCTTTCAAACGACCCCGAAAACGAGCTTGAGGGCCCCGAAATCAAGGTGGAAATTTCCGATGACAAAATCCTTATCGCCGCAAAGGGCGAACGCATAAATGACGCCGTGAATTATTTTTGCACAAAGGTCATATCCGCCGAAAATTATTCAAACGGATTTGTGCTGCTCGACTCTTCGCAAAACTTTAAGGGCGATATTTTGAAAAATCCCGCGACCGAAATGTCCTGTCCCGACCCCTTTGTCAAATATGTTGACGGATATTACTATGCGATTTTCACCGAGGCCACCCGCCTGACCCTTTATCGAAGCCGTTATCTCTCCACCGTCACCACCGAAGAGCAGCTTACGGTCTATACAGGCGGCTGGGACGTTATTCAAAGCGACATATGGGCTCCCGAATTTTATTTTGACAAAAATCAAAACAAATGGTATATATACGCCAACGGAACTCTCTCCCCCGGCAACTATGAAACCCAGCGGCTCTTTTGTCTCGAGTCCGACGGCAGCGAGCTTTGGGGAAATTATCACTTCAAAGGGATTTTGGGAGACGGCTACTGCATCGACGCCTCGCCGTATTACAACGAGTATACCGACACCCTTTATCTGACCTATGTTTCGGCGGGCGGGGGCGTTAACCGCATAGCCACGGCGAAAATGGAAAACCCATGGACGATGGACGAGCAAAGCCGCACCGTAATCTCAAGTCCCACACTCTCCTGGGAGCTTGAAACGGGAAAGGTCAACGAGGGCGGCTGTTTTATCGAGCAAAACGGAAAGCTTTACATTTGCTTTTCGGCAAACAACGGCGACTCGAAGGAATATTGTCTCGGCCTTTTGGAATTCAAAGGCGATTACAAAAAGGACGACCTCACCGACCAAAGCAAATGGCAAAAGCTTTCCCGTCCGCTGCTTCGCGCAGGCGGAGGAATATACTGCACGGGGCACAATTCCTTTTTCCTCTCCCCCGACGGCAGCGAGCTTTGGATAGCCTTCCACGGCCGCACCTCGACCGAGGAGGCCACCTGGCACCGTCCGCTCTGCTTTATGAAGGCAAAGCTTGACAAAAACGGCAATTTCATTATGGACAGCGTTCCCGACCTTGCGGGAAGCTTTATGAAAGAGCCTTCAAGAAACGGATAAATTTAAAGACCCGCCGAAAAGGCTGAGCGTTAATAAGGCAGTTTTGCTTCAAAATAACATCTTTTTGCACAACGAATGCGTTAAATCCCACAGATATGCGCCGGCATTATCTGTGGGATTTGTCTTTTCTTGCACAAAAATATATCATTTTGAAGTGCGTTGCAGTTTCTAAGCTTAAAAATTCTTTCGTGCCGAATTCGAAAAAGCGGTGCAAAGCTGTCGTCTTGAGAGGACTTTTATGCGAGAAACCAATACTTCCTTATGAACACTCAGCCAAGCGGGTCTTATTTTGTGATTATAAGCTTTAAAAATCAAGCTTTTCGAAGCTTTTTACCGAAAGGGCATATGCTGCGGCGGTCATGGCGGCGAAAATCGCAAATCCCGCCAAAAGACCGACAATTTGGGCACCCATAAAGGAAAAATCCGTGACCGAAAAAGCCTCAAATCCCGGTATGTGAACAAGGGCCTCGTCGACGCCCACAAGCAGCATGGCGGCGGCGCAGTAGACAATAAATGGCACTCCGATTTTATAGGCGGTTTCATAATAACCTCTCACAAAAATCAAATTGAAAAGCCCGAACATGACAAGACAAAAGCCAAGATAGAAAAGGTTGGCGTTTGAAAGCGGATTTTGCTCGTAAACGGCGGCGCGGGACAGCAAAGTCATTCTTACAAGCGTGCAAATTGTCATGAGCAAAAAGGAAAGCCCCTGAACAACAAGCACAAACAGGAACTTTGCCCTCACGGCGTCGGTTTTCGCCACGGGCAGCAGCACGGTGAAAAGAGGGTCGTTGCTTTCTCTTGAAAACTGGAAGGAATAAAAAATCCCCATACACACAAAAAAGCTGCCGAGAAGTATCGGATAGCCGGGCAAAAATGTCATAAGCCCGAAGGCGATAAAGAAATATGTCACGGCAAGCGAAGAAAGCTTTAATTCCTTGTAAAGCAGGCTTTTCATTTTTCACCCTCCCTTTCTATGTGAACCATGATTTCCTCAAGGCTCGGCGAGTATGTATTTTCAAATTTTTCGGCGTCGGCGGCTTTTATGAGCGCCGTGGCCCCGTCCCTTGACCGACACACGCCGATAAATTCGGGGCAATTTTCGCCATTTTGCGGGGTTTTCACGATTTTATAATCCGATTTAAAATTTTCGATGCCGTCAAAAGCGAGCAGCCGACCTTTTTTTATATAAACAATGCGGTCGGCGCACTTTTCTATGTCACCGATTATGTGGGTGGAAAAAAATATCGTGACGCCTTTTGCCGCAAGGCCGAGAAGCAGCTCGAGAAGCTCCTCTCTCGAAACGGGATCGAGACCGCTTGTGGGCTCGTCGAGAATGAGCAGCTCGGCTCCGTGGCAAAGGGCCGCGGCAAGACTGAATTTCACCTTCATGCCCTCCGAAAGCTCGATGGGCTTTTTGTTTTTGTCAATTCCGAAATCGGCCGTAAAGCGGTCAAAAAGCCCGCCGTCCCAGTTGTCGTAAAACCTCGACATAACGTCGGCGATGTCTCTTATTTTCTTTTGCTCGTAATAATGAACCCCCGCCGAGGCATAACCGATTTTTTGCTTAATCCGTCTTTCGTTTTCGTCGGCGTCAAGGCCGAAAAAGGAGATTTCGCCCCCGTCCCTGTGAACCAGATTGAGCATCGACTTTATTGTGGTGGATTTTCCCGCCCCGTTTCGCCCCACAAAGCCTGTTATGCTGCCTTTTTCAAGAAAAAAGCTCACATCTTCAAGAGAAAAGCCGCCGTAGGACTTTTTCAGATTTTTAACCTCGCAAATTTTCTCCACGGATTATTCCTCCTCGAAAACCTTGTTTGCAAGCTTTGCAAAAGCGCCTTTGGGCGGAATGGCGATACCCCGCTTTTTGTCGCCGAGAATGAGCAACGTGTCCCCGGGATTTATGTCGAAAATCTCTCTTGCCTGTTTTGGAATGACGATTTGCCCCTTTTCGCCCACCGTCGCCGTCCAGGCGTATTTTCCTTTTGGTCCGTTCATGATACTGCCTCCGAAAAGTATGATTTGTTATACTTATTATACTATTTCTCCCTATTTTGTCAACAAAAAAATCCCCGAAAAGGCTCGGGGATTTTTGCTTGTCATATTATTTAAGCAGGCTCTTGTAAAGCTTTATATAGTCAAGCGCGGATTTTTTCCAGCTGTTGTCGCATTTCAGGGCGCGCTTTTTAAGCTTTTCAAAGCCCTCTTTGTCGTCATAATAAAGGGAAAGGCCGCGATAGACGGCGCCGTTCATGTCGCCCGCGTTGTAGGTTTTGAAGGTAAAGCCGTTGCCCTTTCCGTCGCCGCAGTCGCTGACGGTGTCGCGAAGACCTCCTGTTTCTCTGACTATGGGCACCGAACCGTAACGCAGCGCGATCATCTGAGAAAGGCCGCAGGGCTCGCTTTTTGACGGCATGAGGAAGAAGTCGGAGCCGGCATAAATTTTGTGGGCAAGCTCCACGTCAAAGCCGGTGTGAAGCGCGAATTTTTCGGGATATTTCTGAGCCATTTCATCGAAAAAGCTTTCAAAGACCCATTCGCCCGAACCGAGACAGATAAGCTGAATTTCGCTTTGCATAAGTTCCTCGAAGGAATATTTTACAAGGTCAAAGCCCTTGTGCCCCACAAGGCGGCTGACCATTCCGATAACGGCAACATCCGGGTTTTCGGGAAGTCCCATAAGCTTTTGCAGCTCGGTCTTGTTTTTAAGCTTGCCGCTCATGTCCTCGGCCGAATAGTTTTCAAAAATGCTCTCGTCGGTTTCGGGGTCGTATACCTTGGTGTCTATTCCGTTGACAATGCCGTGAAGTTTCCATTCCCTCAGCCTTAAAATGTCGTGAAGGCCGTGGGAAAACCACGGGTCGAGAATTTCCTTGGCATAGGTGGGACTGACCGTCGTGACCGAATGAGCCGTCTCGATTCCGCCCTTGAGAATGTTTACGTCACCACTGTATTCAAGCAGGGGCTTTTTATCCATGGGAATGCCCAGCACATCCTCCAAAATCTCCATGCCGTATTTGCCTTGATACTGAATATTATGGACGGTCAGCACGGTTTTGATGTTTTCAAAGCCCTCGTTTTGACGGTAGAAAAGGCTTAAATAGGTCGGGACAAGAGCCGTTTGCCAATCGTTGCAATGGATAATGTCGGGGAAAAATCCGATTGCGGGCAGCATTTCGAGAATTGCGCGGGAGAAAAAGGCAAAACGCTCGGCGTCGTCATAATATCCGTAAAGCCCGTGGCGTTTGAAATAATACTGATTATCGATAAAATAATAGGTGACGTTGCCCTCCTTGGCCTCGAAGATACCGCAATACTGCCGCCTCCAGGAAACGGGAACGACAATGCTTGTGATAAACGTCATTTTTTCTCTGTATTTGTCGGCAATGTCCTCATAAAGGGGCATGACCACACGGCAGCCCACCATACGATTTCGAAGAGCCGAGGGCAGAGCCGCCGACACGTCGCCGAGACCTCCCGTCATGGCAAAGGGCGCCGCCTCGCTTGTACAAAAAAGAACCTTCATATGTTTCAACCTCTCTTAATCTAAACAACAGAGCCTTTTTCTATAAAGGCGGGATAGGACTCAAATCCCGCAAGCAGCCTTGTGGGCGAAATAACCACGTCCTTATCGGTGACAACATAGGAAAGCTCGGCGTTTTCACCGATATGTGAGCCCTGCATGACAACGCAGTTTTTAAGCCGCGCTCCCTTTTCCACCGTCACTCCGCGGAAGAGCACACAGTTTTCCACCTCGCCGTCGATAATGCAGCCGTCGGCAATCAGGCTGTTTTTGACCTTACAGTCGAGACCGTATTTTGCCGGGCACTCGTCGGCCACCTTTGTGAAAATCGGGCGGCTTTTGTCAAAAAGCGCCGCACGCTTTTCCCGGTCGGTCAGCTCCAAATTAAAGGCAAGATAATTCTTCATGGAATCCATGACCCTTATATAGCCGTCGAATTTCCAGCCGTATATCTTAAGATTTCCGAGATTTCTCTGCAAAATGTCCCGCCCGAGGCTTGAATAATTTCGGCTTATGGCGTCCTTGACTATTTTTATAAGCAGCTCGCGGTTCATAATGACCACGTTTATCGCATAGTCGCAAACTTCCTCCTCCGGGTCGATGAGAATTTCGGTCACACGTCCGCCGCCGTCAACCTTAAGCACCATGCGCTCGCCGCCCGCTCTCGGCTTTTTGCCGCTTGTATATGCGACGGTCACCTGAGCGCCGTTTTTAATGTGGCTTTCGGCCATGGCCTCAAGATCGATGTTGCCCGCAAAGTCGCAGTCGCTGAGCACGGCGTATTCCTCCACGGATTTTTCAAGGAATGGAAGCAGCGAAGCAAGCTCGCCGATGCGGGTGGAATTGCTGCTGCCCACGCTGTTTGTATATGGCGGGAAGAAATATATTCCGCCTTTTTTTCTCGAAAGGTCCCACGGCTTTCCGCTGCCGAGATGGTCCATAAGAGAGCGGTAATTCTGCCTTGTGGTGACCCCGACCTTGGTTATGCCGGCGTTGACCATGGCCGACAGGGCAAAGTCGATAAGGCGGTAACGGGCCCCGAAAGGCACCGAACCGATACAACGGATTTCGGTCATTTCTCTGACAAAGCCGTCGCCCATGTTGGGAAAAAGAATTCCGAGAAGATCCTTACGCATTTTCCTTCACCTCCGAAGCGGTACCGTCAATCATTTCTTTGGGTGCAACTGCGGTGCCTTCTTTAACCGTCACATCCGGGCCGACCACGGCCACGCCCCATTCTCCCTGCTTTGTCTGCTCGGGAGCGGCTCCCACGGCGGCATTTTGCTCCACCGTGGAATTTTCGCCGATTATGGCATATTTGACGGCGGCGCCCTTTTTAATGACTGCGCCGGGCATTATTATGGAATAGTGGACCTCTGCCCCTTCCTCCACCGTAACTCCGGGAAAAAGCACCGAATAGTCTATAAAGCCCTCGATTTCACAGCCCTCGCTTATGACCGAATTCTGAACGTCGGCCTCTTTTCCGATAAAGGCGGGGGGCATGACGGAATTTCGCGAATATATCTTCCATTTGCGGTCGTTTAAATCGAGATTTGAGCCGGGATTCAAAAGGTCGAGGTTGGCGTCCCAAAGGGAATCTATGGTGCCGACGTCCTTCCAATAACCTTCAAACGGAAAGGCCATGAGCCGCTGTCCGTCGGCAAGCATTCCGGGAATGACGTTTTTTCCGAAATCGTTGCTTGAGCTTTCGTCGGCCTCGTCGCGGATAAGATATTCCCTGAGCTTTTTCCATGTGAAAACGTAAACTCCCATGGAGGCCTTGGTGGATTTGGGCTTGGCGGGCTTTTCCTCGAATTCATATATTCTGCCGTCGGCGTCGGTGTTCATGATTCCGAATCTCGACGCCTCCTCAAGGCTCACGTCAAGGACGGCAATGGTACAGTCGGCATTTGTTTTCTTGTGAAAATCGATCATCTCGGAGTAGTCCATTTTATAAACGTGGTCTCCCGACAGCACAAGCACATATTCCGGGTCGTATCGCTCGATGAAATTCATGTTCTGGTAAACCGCGTTGGCCGTTCCCTTATACCAATCGGCACCCTTGTTGCGCTGATAGGGCGGAAGAATGTGAACCCCTCCGTTTGTTCGGTCAAGGTCCCAGGGAACTCCAGAGCCGATATAATCGTTAAGCTCGAGGGGCTGATACTGGGTCAGCACGCCAACCGTATCAATACCCGAATTAACGCAGTTTGACATGGCAAAGTCGATTATGCGATACTTCCCGCCGTAGGGCACGGCCGGCTTTGCCACCTTTTTGGTAAGAACCCCGAGCCTGCTGCCCTGCCCTCCGGCAAGCAGCATGGCCACACACTCGGTTTTATAAAACATAAAGGCGCCTCCTTACTTTTTCCTTCGATATTTTTTAAGATACATGACGCTGTTTCCCGCAAGAGGAACGCAAATCGACTGTTCAAAGCCGTGCATTGGAATTTTTTCGGCCTTGACCGATTTTTTGCCGCACAGTCCCTTACCGCCGTATTTTTCGTCATCGGAATTAAAAACAATTCTGTAGCTTCCGCTCTCGGGCACGCCGATACGGTAATTCGGCTCGCCGTTCGGAATAAATCGGCACAGCGAAATCAGATAATCCTCGCTGTCGTCCCGCCGCATAAAGGCAATGGTGCTTCCCGAATTGTCGTCGTTGGCTATCCAGGAAAAGCCCTCCCATGAATAGTCGATCTGCCAAAGCTCGGGATGACCGACATAAAATTTGTTAAGGTCTCTGACATAATCCGAAAGCTTTTTATGCTTTTCATAATCAAGCAGCAGCCAATCAAGCTCCTTTTTATAATCCCACTCGATAAACTGGCCGAACTCCTGCCCCATGAACAACAGCTTTTTACCGGGGTGGGACATCATATATCCGTAAAAGGCCCGCAGCGAATCGAATTTATCGTCATATTCGCCCGACATTTTATTTATGAGAGAGCATTTTCCGTGCACCACCTCGTCGTGGGAAATTGGCAAAACATAATTTTCCGAAAAGGCGTAAAAGAAGGAAAACGTCAGGGCGTCGTGGCTGTATTTTCGATAAATGCCGTCCAGCGACATATATCTGACCATGTCGTTCATCCAGCCCATGTTCCATTTGAAATTAAATCCCAATCCGCCCGAAAATGTGGGCTTTGTCACAAGAGGCCACGCCGTCGATTCCTCGGCAATCATCATAATATCGGGGAAACGGGCGAAAACCGCCTCGTTGAGCTTTTTTATAAAGGCGACCGCCTCAAGATTTTCGTTTCCGCCGTAAATATTCGGTGCCCACTCGCCCGGCTGCCTTCCGTAGTCGAGATAAAGCATGGAGGCCACCGCGTCCACCCGAAGGCCGTCGATGTGATAATTTTTAAACCAATAAACGGCATTTGAGATAAGAAAGCTTTGAACCTCGTTTTTGCCGTAGTCGAAAACCTTGGTTCCCCACTCCTTATGCTCGCCCTTGCGGCTGTCGGCATATTCATAGCAGGGGCCGCCGTCAAAATCGGCAAGACCGCATTCGTCCTTGGGAAAATGAGCCGGCACCCAGTCGAGAATGACTCCTATTCCCTTTGAATGCATTATGTCGACAAATTTCATAAAATCGGTGGGCAGACCGTATCTTGAGGTGGGGGCAAAATATCCCGTCACCTGATAGCCCCATGAGCCGTCAAAGGGATGCTCCGTTATCGGCA
>URYV01000049.1 GCA_900552285.1 uncultured Oscillospiraceae bacterium | reverse complement strand
ACGCTGACCACCAGAATATAGCACAGCACATCCAGTTCCTGACTATCGGTCATGGAGCCAAAATCCGGGAACAGCCGCTCGAAAAGCCCCAGAAACACCGGCAGCATCACGCTGGTATACACGGTTTTTGCGCCAAACTCCCTGCCGCAGGTGAAAAAGCCGATGATGAGCAGCACGGTATTCAGCACCATAGTAATAGCCGAAAGCGGCAGCGGCACAAAATTAGAAAGTACGATGCCAAGGCCGGAAATACTGCTGACAGATGTATGGCTGGGCGCCAGAAAAAAATAGACCGCCGCTGCAATAATAGACGGCGCTGTTGGGAGAGGCATAGTAGGTGTATTCGGCATTGGCGACGGCCGGCTCCTCCGACAGCATATAGTTTATGAAAATCTCGGCAAGCTCCTTGTTATCGGCACAGGAAGGAATGCACATGGCGTCGATATAGAAGTTTGTTTTGTCGGGATAATAGAATTTAAGGTCGACGTTTTCCGACTGATTGTCCTTCATGGTGAAATAGTCGCCGGCATAGTAGGAGCCGACGGCGGCCTCGCCGGATTCCATCATGTTGAAAATCTCGTCCATAACATAGCTGTGAACAAGGGGGCGCTGAGCCAGAAGCTCGTTGTAGGCGGCGTCCCAATCGGCCTTGTCCTTGGTGTTTACGTCAAGACCGAGCTTATACATGGCGGTTCCGAAGGCGTCGCGGGAATTGTTGAACTGGACGATACGGCCGGAATATTTGGAATTCCACATAAGGTCCCAATCCTTTGCGTCGGCCTCGTCCACAACGTTTGCGTCGTAGATCACACCGACTATTCCGTAGGCATAGGGCACCGAATAAAGATCGTCTGCGTCGTAGTAAAGACCCTTGAAATTGCTGTCGATGTTCTTATAATTCGGAATGTTGTCGAAATTGAGGGGCTGTAAAAGGCCTTCGTTTACCATGCGGGCGATCATATAGTCGGAGGGGATGATGACGTCATAGCTGACTGCGCCGCTGGAAATTTTGTTGTACATATCCTCGTTGGAGGCATAGGTGGTATAGTTGACGTTGACCTTTTGGCCGTAGGTCTCCTTATACCATTTTTCAAATTCTTTTACCGTGTCAAAGCTGCCCTCGCTGCCGTCGGAGATGTATTCGCCCCAGTTGTAAACGTTCAGGGTGAGTGTTTCTCCGCCGCCGCAGCCCGTGAGCATGATCGACATGAGCATGGATGCGATGATAAGAAATACGATTTTTTTCATTGATTTTCCTCCCTTTATCTCAAACCGCTTTTTGCGGCTTTTTCACGGTGTTTTTTGGCTTTTCTCTTTTTCTTTGCCTCTTTAAGCGCTTTTTGGTCCTCGTCGTCCACCAAATTGCTTATGAGAAGCAGCGACAGCGTCACGAAAAAGATGATTGTGGCAAGAGCATACATTTTCGGTGTGACCGTCTTTTTGGTCATGGCGTATATGCGGATGGGAAGGGTCTGAAAACCGTTTCCCGAAGTGAAATAGCTTATGACAAAATCGTCAAGGGAAAGGGTGAAGGCCATAATGGCGCCTGTAATTATTCCGGGAAGAATTTCGGGAAGCTCGACCTTCAAAAATGCCCTCATGGGAGTGCAGCCGAGGTCGAGAGCGGCCTCGGGAAGGGCTCTGTCCATTTGGCGGAGCTTTGGAAGCACCTGCAAAATGACATAGGGCGTGCAGAAGGTGACGTGGGCGGCAAGCATGGTGAAGAAATTCAGGCTTGTGGAAAGGCCGAAAAGCCGACCCACAAAAACAAACATCAGCATGAGTGAAATGCCGGTTATGATGTCGGGATTTGTCATGGGAATGTCGGTCACGGTGTTCATGACCGTGCGATACCATTTGGAGCGCAGCTTGTTTATTCCCACCGCGCCGAGAGTGCCGATAACGGTGGAAACGGCGGTGGCCGAGGCGGCGAGAAGCAGCGTGTTTTTCACCGATTCGAGGGTGCTTCGGTCGGCAAACAGCTCCTCATACCATTTGAGGGAAAATCCCGAAAATACCGAAAGGCTTTTGCCTTCGTTAAAGGAAAAAATCAGCAGCACAACTATGGGAGCAAAAAGAAAAACGAAAATTATGCCGCTGTATATTTTTGACGACAGCTTCATGTTAATCCCCTCCGTAAAGTCGTTTGGTGGTGAAATGCTTCATGACCGCCATGCCGACGAGCAGTATAAGCATTAAAATAAAGGCGATAGCGGCGGCAAAATGCAGATTGTTTGCCACATACTGTCCCTCTATGGCGTCGCCGATGAGGAAAAATTTTCCGCTGCCGAGCTTTTGGGAAATGTAGAAGGTGGATATGGAGGGAATGAGCACCATGGTCACTCCGGATATAACTCCGGGCAGACTTAAGGGGAAAATGACCCGCCGCAGCACCGAGCCGCCGTTGCAGCCGAGATCCCTTGCCGCCTCGATAAGACGGCCGTCAAGCTTTGCGAGAATCGAATATATGGGCAAAATCATATAGGGAAAATAGTCGTATACCATTCCGATTATGACCGCCGTTTCGGTTCCGATGACGTGAACGGGGGAGAGACCGATTTTGGCGAGCAGACCGTTGATTATTCCCGAATCCTGCAAAATTGTCATCCAGGCATAGGTTCGGATGAGAAAGTTCATCCACATGGGAATCATGATGAGGGTCATCATGGTTTTCTGCACCTTTTTGCTCGCCCTTGCCATGATATATGCAACGGGATAGCCGAGAAGGAGGCATATCGCCGTGGAAATGACGGCGAGCTTAAGCGAACGCAGGAATATAACTATATAGGTGCGAACCTCGGCCGAGCTGCCGTCGTCGCCGGTGATGGTGCTTGTGGCGGTGAAAAAACGGGTGATGTTTTCGGTGGTGAAGGCAAAGGAATTGTCGGTGAAGGCGTAATAGGCCACGAAAACAAGCGGAATGACCGTGAAAAGCAGCGACCACACCGAATAGGGGGCTATGACCCCTCTCGAGCCGGGAAGATTTGTTTTTGCGTGTTTTTTCATTCCTCTTCACCGCTTTCCGGATCGGCCAGCTCATCCAGCTCGTTTGAGAAGGAGGAATAGTCGCCGAACATTCCCGAATATTCGGATTTTTTCATGATGTGAATGGCGTCGGGATCGAGGGTTATGCCTATAAAGGCTTCCTCCTCCACCGGGTCGGTGGTCTGAATCATCCATTTGAAGCCGTCAATGTCGACAATGGCTTCGTTGTGAACGCCCATAAAGGTGACCGAGGTGACCTTGCCCTTAAGCCGTCCCTTTTCGGGGGGGACGATGTCCACGTCCTCGGGGCGTATGACCACGTCGACCGGCTCGTCTTTGCCAAACCCGCTGTCGAGACATTCAAAAACCTGCCCGCCGAAGGAAACCTTGAAATCCTCTTTCATAATTCCGTCGACAATGTTGCTTTCTCCGATGAAATCGGCCACAAAGGCGTTGACGGGCTCGTTGTATATGTCGGTGGGACTGCCGATTTGCTGTATCTTTCCGTGACTCATGACGACAATGGTGTCGGACATGCTCAGCGCCTCTTCCTGGTCGTGAGTGACGAAAATGAAGGTTATACCCGTGTTTTTCTGAATTTTTTTAAGCTCCTGCTGCATATCCTTGCGAAGCTTGAGGTCGAGGGCGCCGAGAGGCTCGTCGAGAAGCAGAACCTTGGGTTCGTTTACAAGGGCGCGGGCGATTGCCACACGCTGCTGCTGGCCGCCCGAAAGGCTTGTGACCTTGCGCTGAGCAAAGCCCGAAAGCAGAACCATGGACAGCATTTTGTCCACCTTTTCCTTGATTTCCTTTTTGGGGACCTTGCGCTCTCTCAAAGGAAACGCCACGTTTTCAAAGACGTTGAGGTGGGGGAAAAGAGCATATTTCTGAAAAACCGTGTTAACATGGCGCTTGTGAGGGGGGACGTCGTTTATCTTGTCTCCCATGAAAATAACGTCGCCGCTGTCGGGATATTCAAAGCCGCCGATAATACGCAGGGTGGTGGTCTTTC
Organism: uncultured Oscillospiraceae bacterium; assembly: GCA_900552285.1. Taxonomy (GTDB): domain Bacteria; phylum Bacillota; class Clostridia; order Oscillospirales; family Acutalibacteraceae; genus UMGS1484. The sequence continues at coordinate 6,074 of URYV01000049.1, read as the reverse complement.
CGCAGCCCGAGGGGCCGAGCAGGGTTATAAATTCGTTGTCGTGGATGTCAAGACTTATGTTGTCGAGGACGGTTTCCCCGTCGAAGGACTTGGAGATGTTTTTAAGTTCGATTATTTTTTTCATGCTCTCTTCTCCTCATTTGTTTTGCGGGCAAAATAAAAAACGGCAGGCCGCCTTTTGGCAGCATGCCGCTTGCACATCATTTATGACGATGAAACCCGAAGCCCGACATAAAAAGGCCGGTCTCGGCAAAATTCCCCCTTTGGGGCGCATATGGGTCAACATCAAATCACAATGAGATCAGAGTCTATATAGCAAAGATTACTTTTACTACTCTTATTGATCATTTCACAAGTTCATGCCAAAGGCACTTCGGTTATAAAGTAACCAACTTATAAAACTGAGCTTTTAACTCAACCAATAAGGCAACAGAAGTTGCCAACCGCCCCGCAAAGGGCAAATTTTCGGCATTCGACCCGGCTGTCCGTATGGCCTTAGCCGACCTTGTCGGCGGTCGTTTAATCTTGCTTCGGAACGCTGTCCCAATTGAGATCAAGGTAAAGTATATCACATAAATTTAAATTGTCAATCCCTTTCGGGGACTAAAATTCGGGGGCTTTAATTGTCGTTTTTTGTCCCTTTTCCCAAATAGGTGTGTATTGTGGAAATCAACTTTTCGGTGGAAAGGGGCTTTGCCACATGGTCGTTCATTCCCGCGTTTTTGCTTTGCACAATGTCGTCGGAAAAGGCGTTGGCCGACATGGCGATTATGGGAACCGTCTTGCCGTCGGGACGGTTGGAAAGTCGGATACATTTTGTGGCTTCATATTCGTTCATGACCGGCATCATGATGTCCATTAAAATGACGTCGATGCCGCCCACTTCGGAGTTTTCGAATTCCTTGACCGCTTCAAAGCCGTTTTTGGCCTCAATGACCTTTCCACCGTTCTGCTCGATAAAGAATTTTGCTATCTCGGCGTTTAAATCGTTGTCCTCCGCCACGAGAATTCTTGCTCCGTCAAGGCCGTCGAAGGGTTCCTTCTCGATTTTCGGCACGGGCTCGCTTTTGTCGATTTTAAGCTTGAGGGTAACGTGAAAGGTCGTACCCTTTCCGATTTTGCTGAGACACTTGATTTTTCCGCCCATTTGCTCGGCAAGTCCCTTTGCGATGGAAAGCCCGAGCCCCGAGCCGTCGTATTTCGTGCGGGCGTTGTTTCGCCCCTCTTGGGAAAAGGGCTCGAACATTCGCTCCTGAAATTCCTCGCTCATGCCTATCCCCGTGTCAGAGCAGATAAATTCAATGGTCACGCTGTCCCCGTCGCATTCAAGCTCGCGGCAACAGACGGTTATGCTGCCGTTTTCGCGGTTGTATTTCACGGCGTTTGCGGCGATGTTCATAAGAATTTGTTTGATGTGTGTGGGACTTCCCACAAGACGGCGGTGTACTATTTGGCGATTGTCGTCTTTGACGGTAAAGCGTATGCCGTGTTCGACGGCCTGCATCTCGGCGACGGCGTTTATCTCGTCCAAAAGCTCGATAAGGTCGAAGGGCTCGTTTGCAAGCTCGGTAATGCCCGATTCAAGCTTGTTCATGTCCAGCACGTTGTTTACAAGCGAAAGCAGATAGCCCGACGCCTCCCACATCTTTTGACGACATTCTCTCAGTTTAACGATGTCTCCGTCATAGTGGTTTGCAATTTCTATCATGCCTCGGATTCCGTTTATGGGCGTCCTTATGTCGTGGCTCATGCGGCGAAGAAAATCGCTTTTCGAAATGTTGTCCCGCTGAGCCTCCTCGGTGATTCCGGCAAGATTTCGCTCGTATTCAAATTCCCGTTTCTTCTGCTTGTTGATTATCTGGAGGGTGAGTATGACCTTGTCGACTTTGCCGGTCGAATCTCTTTTTTGAACGATAAATCTTATCTGATTCCAGTTTCCCATGACCGATTTGAAATCGTGGGAAATGTCGGTCTGGTTTTTAAGACGGTCGGGAAGGGTTGAAAGGTCGAGAAATTTCGTCACCCCGTCGACAAATTCGGGCATGACGGTTCGCTCGGTCATTGTTTTAAAGGCCTCGGCGGTGTTTCCGCTTGCACCCTCGGAAATTTGGCGTTCCCCTCCCACAATGACCTCGCGGTAGGTGTTTGATTTAAGGTCAAGGGAAAAGACAAGCTGATAAATTCTTCCGATGGCGAGAATGATCTCGTTGTTAAGCTCGGAGCGGGAAAGCGTTGCTTCGAGCTCCGATTTTCGTCTTTCGAGCTCGGCATTGGCCTTTTCAAACTCGGCTCTGTGGGCAAGCTCCTCCTGCTTTTTGTTGTTTGTGATTCGGCTGACCTGCAGTTCCTTTTGATAAAGCGCGTCCATATCGCAAACCGAGGCAAGCCAAATTCTCATTCCGCTTTTGAGCACGGCGTCATGTTTGACGATTCTTGTCCAGACGTTGTTGTTTTTGCCCTTGAGGCGGAGTATGTATTCGCCGTCCGACGCGGCAAACATTTCGTCGGGAATTTCGCCGAAAACAAGCCCCGTCATGCAGCAGCCGGTATTTTGCTCAAACTCGCCGTCGCCGCCGTAGCCGAGCATTCGAAGGGTCAGTTCGCTGACCATGCAAAGGGGAAAATCCTTTTTGTAATATCCCCCGATAATGCCCACGCCGTGGTTTTCGTCGAGCAAAGAGCGTATGCTGTCTCCGAGGTCGGCGGAATATCCGTCGAAATCCTCTCGATAGAACATACCCTCTTTATAGCTGTCTTTAATCATACTTTCACCCCCGAAAGTTTACAAATCATTGCAAGTTTATCACAAGCCGCAAAAATTTGCAACCGAAAAATCAAACTCCGCTGCCGGGCGCAAGCCCTCGGCGTATAAGCCTTCTCACCCTGTTTATGTGCCGCTCGAAGTCTCCGCTTGATATGAGCCCTGCGAGAACAAGCTGTTCAAAGGTGGGAACGGTGGAGGAATAAAACCCCAATTTGTCATAAAAGGGGTCGACAAGCCTTTTCGGCAGAACCATATATCCCACCCTTAAGGATTTTGAAATGGTTTTGGAAAAGGTGTTGAGATAAATCACGTTGTCACCGTCGGACATGGAAAACAGGGTCTCGGCCGGTTTTGAACTCACCGAAAATTCCGAGCCGTAGTCGGATTCGATGATAAATCGATTGCCGAAGTCGGCCCAGCGGATATATTCATATCTCTTTGAGGCCGATGCGGTGACTCCCGTAGGAAAGCTTCGGTAGGGGGTGGTGTGAAGAATGTCGGCCGACGAGCGGGCGAGGGCGGAGCTGTCTATTCCGTCCTTTGACAGGGGCAGCAGCTCGAATTTTACCTCGGCCGCGCGGTATATGCGTTCAAGCTTGTCATAGGACGGGTGCTCGATGGCATAAGTTTTGTCCCGCCCCATAAGCTCGATTATCAGGCGGTAGAGATATTCGGCGCCCGAACCGATTATTATGCGCTCGGGCTCCACGTCCATTCCGCGGTTGAGGGCGAGATACCGCTTAATGGCGGATTTAAGCTCCTCTCTGCCCGAACCGGGGGATTTTTCCAAAATTCCGTCGCCGTATTCGGTCAGCACACGCCGCATGGTCTTTGCCAGCACCGAGGCCGAAAATTCCCCGAAGGAGGGGGAAAAAGCGGTTGGAGCTTCATTCTTTTCTGGCGGATTCGACAGGGCAAAACCGTCGGTCTTTTTGAAAATGACAAAATATCCGCTGCGCTGTTTTGCCTCGGCATAGCCCTCGTCGCAAAGCAGCTCGAAGGCGTGCTCCGCCGTCACCGTGCTCACCCCCGTTTCCTCGGCGATAAGACGCTTGGAGGGCAGCTTTGATTTATAGGGATATGTGCCCTTTAAAATATCGTCCCTGAGAAAGGAGTATATCTGAAGATAGTAGGGGCGCTTTTTGCTGTCGATTATGTATTTCATCTGGTTATATTATTTTCTCTCTTTCTGACTATTGTATATCACCAAAATTTATTATACACTTTGTCACGAGATTTGGCAAGGAGGAAAATAAAATGACCGAAAAAACCAATGTCAGCAACACAAAAAAGACCACCCTCTGGATCTGCACCACGGCGCTTTTCATGGCGATGAACGTGGCGCTCAGCTCCTTCGGCGTGCCCGTTCCCGGCGGACATCTTTATCTTAACGACATAATCATCTGCACGGCGGCGATACTTCTCGACCCGCTTGCGGCCTTTATGGTGGGCGGCGTGGGAGCCTTCCTCGGAGACTTCTTCTTTTATCCGACCCCCATGTTTGTGTCTCTTGTGACCCACGGACTTCAGGCCGTCGTGATTTCGCTTTTTGCCCATCATGTGATGAAAAAACGTCCCGTCGCCGCCTCGGCAATAGGCGTGGCAATCGGAGCCGTTATCATGGTTGTGGGCTATTCTCTCGGCCGCGCGTTTATATACAGCACCCCCCAGTATGCAATCGTCAAGCTGCCTTATCAGATTCTTCAGGCGGTTGTGGGAGCGGTTTTCGGTATGCTGCTTTGCTGGAAATGCGGCCTTGTGAAGTTTTTCAAAACCCGTCTGCCTAAGACCCGTTAGTGCGGGCTTTGGCTTAAAAAGCTTATCGCGGTATAAAACCCGATTGACATGACAAAGGACCCGTCCCGTTTTATCTTCGCGGGGCGGGTTCTGCTTTTGTGAATTTTAATCAAAAAATAAGGCAAAATCCGTGTTTTTGAGCCTTTGCGGCCGTGAAAAACGCGGATTTTTTTGTCATTTCGGAACGAAGTGACTTTTTTTTACATAAAAGTGCCTTTGGGTAGGTACACAGTTGCATAATGTGACAAAGATTGCCTTTTTTCTCCAATCACATTGTTTTTTGAAAAAAATAGGAGTTTAATCGATATAATTATAGTAAGTGTGGGAAAGTGCGTGCAAGGCGCTTTTCGGCGGGCTGTCGATTTTGTGACGGCGGCCTTGAATTAAGGGAGATAATCAATGAGTTTATTTGCAGATTTAATAACGCTGCTCGGCCGCAATTATATTTTGGTGGTTGTCGGCTGTATCGAAGTTGTGGCGGCGGTGGTTCTGCTCGGATATATCCCTCGCAGAAGGCGCAGGGTCAAAAAACAAAAGGCGGATTTTTCGGTGTCCGAAAGGCTTCTTTTGCAGGAGCTGTCGGAGCAGAAAAACGAGGTCTGTATCGCTTTGAGGCGAAGCGACCTTATGCCCACCGAGGTTATCGGCGCTCTCGAGCCGCTTCTCGGTGTGACTCCGTCGCGGCTTTCGGAGGATGTCAAAAGCATGCTTGGCTGTGCAAAGAATCACGACGACGAGGCCGCTTTTTGGAAAAAGTACGAGGCCTTTGACGGCGGCGAGCCCTTTGAATTTCAGTTTGAGACAAAGGACGGGCTTTGGCTTTTCCTCACGGCCGAGCAAAGCCGCGACAAAACCACAAATCTGCTGATTTTCCGCAATATCACCGAGGAGCACAAGCGGGAGGAGCAGTATAAAAGATGTCTCGACGACGCCGAAAAGGCAAGTCAGTTCAAAACAAGCTTCCTTTTCCGTATGTCTCACGAAATAAGAACCCCTATGAACGGTATCACCGGTATGATAAAGCTTGCAAAGGACAGCCTGCCGGAAAATCACCCTGCCATGCAGTATCTCCGTCGAACCGACGAGCTTTCCGACCACCTTTTAAGCCTTATAAACGACATTCTCGATATGTCCCGTATCGAGGCGGGCAAGGTCGAGCTTGAGGAGGGCGTTTTCAGCCTTAAAGCCTTCGGCGACAAGCTCTATAATATGTTCAACAAAACCCTTGACGCCAAGGGAGTCAAATATAACGTCAATTTCGAAAGTGTGACGGTGGACAGGGTAGTGGGCGACGAGCTCAGGATAGGTCAGGTCGTCATAAACTTCCTTTCCAACGCCGTGAAATTCACAAGCGAGGGCGAGGTTACGGTGACCTTCCGCCAGATGATGAAGCTTGAAGATTCGGTGGATCTCATGATAAAGGTTCACGACACGGGAATCGGCATGGACCCCGAATTCATAAACCGCATTTTCAACCCCTTTGAGCAGGAGGACACCAGCACCACACGCCGCT
>URYV01000048.1 GCA_900552285.1 uncultured Oscillospiraceae bacterium | reverse complement strand
GATCTGCGATCACCTCCCGAATCACCGGATAGTGAGTGCAGCCCAGAATCAGGGTTAAAAATCCGCCGATTTGAACCCCGTTTTTGTGCAGGTTGTTTGTTCTATGTGACAAATTACCTAAAGGACAGGCCTCATTTTTAGGCAACTACACACCTTGAAATTTTGCGGTTTTTCTGCTATTATAATTTTATCGGTTTTACGATTTAAATTACGCCGCACAAGGCAAGCGGCGTTTGAAACAGGAGGCATATATTTAATGGCAAGCTTATCACTCAGAGGAATTTACAAGAAATATCCCGGCGGAGTTACCGCTGTTTCGGATTTTAACCTCGAAATCAAAGATAAGGAATTTTTGGTGCTGGTCGGCCCCTCCGGCTGCGGTAAATCCACCACCCTTCGTATGATCGCCGGTCTGGAAGAAATCTCCGAAGGCGAGCTCTACATAGGCGACCGTCTCGTAAACGACGTTGCTCCTAAGGACCGCGACATCGCCATGGTGTTCCAGAACTACGCTCTTTATCCTCACATGACCGTTTTCGGCAACATGGCCTTCGGTCTTAAGCTCCGCAAGGTTCCCAAGGAGGAAATCAAGCGCAGAGTTGAAGAGGCTGCCCGTATTCTCGACATTTCCCACCTGCTCGACCGTAAGCCTAAGGCTCTTTCGGGCGGTCAGCGTCAGCGTGTTGCCCTCGGACGCGCCATAGTCCGCGATCCTAAGGTCTTCCTTCTCGACGAGCCCCTTTCCAACCTGGACGCCAAGCTCCGTGCTCAGATGCGTACCGAGCTTTCCAAAATTCACATAAAGCTGGAAACCACCTTTATCTATGTTACCCATGACCAGACCGAAGCCATGACCATGGCCGACCGTATCGTCGTCATGAAGGACGGTTACATTCAGCAGGTCGACACTCCTCAGCACCTTTACGACATTCCCTGCAACGCTTTCGTTGCCGGATTTATCGGTTCTCCCCAAATGAACTTCATCGACGCCGTTCTTCGCAAAGAGGGCGACACCTTCTATGCCGAATTCGGTTCCGAGGACACCAAGACCCGCAAGGGCGTCAAATACAGAATCAAGCTTCCGGCCTCCAAGAACAACAAGGACTGCCTTGTTCCCTACGAAGACAAGCCGGTTATCATGGGTATCCGTCCCGAGCACATCCACGACGAGGAGATGTACACCTCTACCATGACCGACGGTCTTATCAAGGCCAAGGTTGAGGTTACCGAGCTCATGGGCGCCGAGACCTATCTCTACCTCAACTGCGAAGGCAACAACTTCACCGCCCGCGTCGATCCCTCGACCCTTGCAAAATCCGGCGATGAAATCACCGTTGCTCTCGACACCAACAAAATTCACATCTTCGATAAGGAAACCGAAAAAACCATCACCAACTAATCTTGACAGGCAGGTAAAAACACATGAGATGTCCTTTTTGCGGATATGAAGAAAGCAAGGTTATAGATTCCCGTCCCACCGACGAGGGTGCCCGCATACGCCGCAGGAGAGAGTGCCTTTCCTGCAAAAAGCGTTTCACAACCTATGAGGTGGTGGAAAGCCTTCCCATAGTTGTGGTCAAGAGGGACAAATCCCGCGAGCAGTTCGACCGCACAAAGCTTATAAACAGCCTTATGCGCGCCTGCGAAAAGCGTACCGTTTCTCTTGAAACCCTCGAAAAGGCCGTGGATGAAATCGAGTCGTCTCTTCAGAGTTCTCTCGACCGAGAGGTTTCTTCCCTTCAAATCGGCGAGCTTGCCATGGATAAGCTCAAGGGTATCGACGAGGTCGCTTATGTCAGATTTGCCTCGGTTTACCGTCAATTCAGGGATATAAACACCTTTATGGACGAGCTCAACAACCTTCTCCATTCCCGCGAAACGAAAGATTAGTTCCGATTTTCAATCAAGTTCCCCGTGATTTTTCACGGGGAATTTTTGTTTTTTCGGCCAAATATGAAAAAAGTGTGTTTATTTTGTAAAAATATCTTGACAAACGGAAGCATTTGGAATATATTTTTATTATCATCGTTTGATAGAGGCGCGGCATTTATCAGTAGCGGAGGCAACAGCGGCAGGGGCCCGGCTTTCGCCAAAGGAAATGCTGCCGAAACGGTTTGCCACCCCGAAGGGCGTGCCGTTGGGCCGATGCAGAATATGTATCGGACTGTCACTTTCCGTGGAGCGCTATCACATATTTACCTATTTCCCGTAATGTGTGGTCGTGGTTCACGATCACACTTTTTTCTTTTTTGGAGGAATGAACAATGTTAAAGCTTAAAAAGGCTTGGGTCGTTGTCGCTCTCTCTATGCTTTCTCTGCTTGTGCTCTCTTTCGGAGCCCTTGCCGCCGACGAACCGTCCGCGCAGACCGCCGGAACGGTGACGGTGGGAGAAGGCGAGGACGCGGCCGAATACGACCTGAACGCCGTCAGAGGCGACGAGGACGCGGGAGTGCTCGGCGCTATCGACTACACCGGCAGCTATGCCGACAATCTTCAGAGCGACGAAAACTTTGAAGAAAACGTGGACAAGGCAATCGCCACCGTTCACACCGAAATTCCCGCATACGCCACATTTTGGGCGCTGCTTCCTCCGCTGATCGCAATCGCCCTTGCCCTCATCACCAAGGAGGTTTATTCCTCCCTCTTCATCGGTATCGTTGTGGGCGGCGTGCTTTATGCAAACTTTAATTTCGAGGGCTCGCTTGTTCATGTTGTCCGCACCGGATTTATGGAGACCATAGCCGACCCCGGCAACATCGGAATTCTCATCTTCCTTATTCTTCTCGGCTCCATTGTCGCCATGCTCAACAAAACGGGCGCTTCGGTTGCCTTCGGCCGCTGGACCACCAAACATATTAAGACCCGCGTTGGCGCTCAGCTCTGCACGATTTTGCTCGGCGTGCTCATTTTCGTGGACGACTATTTCAACTGCCTGACCGTCGGTTCGGTCATGCGTCCCGTCACCGATAAGCACAATGTTTCCCGCGCAAAGCTTGCCTATCTTATCGACGCCACGGCCGCTCCCATTTGCATTATCGCTCCCATTTCTTCCTGGGCGGCCGCCGTTGCCGGCTTTGCCAGCGGTGCCGGCGTTAACAACGGCATGGAGCTTTTTATCCGCGCCATTCCCTACAACTTCTATGCGCTGCTCACCATTGTCATGATGATATTCATGGCGGTTTCCAAATTTGACTACGGCCCCATGAAAAAGCATGAATACAACGCCGTTACAAAGGGCGACCTCTTCACCACCGGCAAGGAGGACATCGAATCGGCCGAGGCCGTGGACAACCCCAAGGGCCGCGTATGCGATCTCGTCATTCCCATTATCGTGCTCGTCATACTCTGTATGCTCGGTATGATCTACACCGGCGGATTCTTCACCGAGGGTGAGGAAGGCTTCCGCAACTTTGCAACCGCATTTTCCAACTGCTCGGCCGGCGAGGGTCTTGCCTACGGTTCATTCGGAGCAATTATTTTCGCCGTCATTTTCTACCTCTGCCGCAGAGTCATCTCCTTTAAACAATGCATGGAATCCATTCCCGAGGGCTTCAAGGCCATGGTTCCCGCAATCCTCATTCTCTGCTGCGCCTGGACCTTAAAGACCATGACCGATTCTCTCGGCGCAAAGGTCTTTGTTTCCCAACTTATCGAGGGCTCGGCAAGCGGACTTCGCATGATGCTCCCCGCAATAATCTTCCTTATTGCCGTCGGCCTTTCCTTTGCCACCGGCACCTCCTGGGGTACCTTCGGTATTCTCATTCCCATCGTGCTCAGCGTTTTCAGCGGCACCGACGGAAACATCACCATTATCGCCATTTCGGCCTGCATGGCCGGCGCCGTCTGCGGCGACCACTGCTCGCCCATTTCCGACACCACCATCATGTCCTCGGCAGGAGCGCAATGCCGCCACATCAACCATGTTTCGACTCAGCTTCCTTATGCGATGACCGTTGCGGGAGTATCCTTTGTCTCCTACATCATCGCAGGACTTATCCAAACATGGATTTCCCTTCCCATTGCAATTGTGCTTATGCTGGCAACCCTCTTTGTGCTTAAAGCCGTTCTCGGCAAAAAGGGCGTTTCGGAAAACTGAGCCTTATAAATCATTCGGCCTGCGGAACATTCCGTGGGCCTTTCTTTTTTCGCCGAATATTGATTTTACGGGGGAAATATGATAAAATGAGATGAATAATAAAATTTCGGAAGTGTGACTTATGATACTTGCAATAGACGTAGGCAACACCTGCACCACCATCGGTTTTTTTGAAAACGACAAGCTTGTCAATTCGGTGAGAATGTCCACCGACCTTTCCCGAACCGGCGACCAATATGCCGCCGACCTTTACAATCTCATTAAAATCGAGGGCATTGACTTCGGCGTTTTTGAGGGAGCCGTGGCCGCGTCGGTCGTCCCGGCGGTCAACGAGGCTCTTAAGTTTGCCGTGAAAAAAATCCTCAAGCTTGAGCTTTGCCTTGTGGGGCCGGGCGTTAAAACGGGACTCAACATAAAAATCGACAATCCCGCGCAGCTCGGCGCCGACCTTGTGGTGGGAGGAGTTGCCGCCGTGGCAAAATATCCCCTGCCCTGCATAATTTTCGACATGGGCACCGCCAACACCATAAGCGTCATAAACGGCAGGGGAGAATTTCTCGGCGGAACAATTTCGGCGGGAATGGGAATTTCTCTCGACGCGCTGGCTTCAAAGACGGCTCAGCTGCCCTACATCGACCTTGAAAACCCCGAGGAGATAATCGGAACCAACACCGTTTCCTCCATGAAATCGGGGCTTATATACGGAACCGCCGCCATGATGGACGGCATGGCCGACCGAATTGAGGAGGTTCTCGGGCAAAAGGCAACCCTTGTGGCAACGGGCGGGAGAGCCGCCTCGGTAATACGTTTCTGCAAACGCGATTTTGTGCTTAACAGCGACTTGCTGCTTGAAGGACTCAACATAATTTACAACAAGAACAGAGGAAACTGATTTTTATGAAAATTCTTGCCATAGAATCCTCCTGCGACGATACCGCCGCCGCGGTAACCGAGGAAAGACGGGTGCTTTCGTCGGTGGTGGCCTCTCAGGTGGAGGAACATCGTATTTTCGGCGGAGTGGTTCCCGAAATTGCCTCGAGACGGCACAGCGAAAACATAGTTTATACGGTAAACGCCGCCCTTGAAGACGCGGGGGTTTCCCTTTCCGACATCGACGCCGTGGCGGTCACCGCCTTTCCCGGGCTTATAGGGGCGCTGCTTGTGGGCGTGAATTTTGCAAAGGGATTGTGCCTTTCGACGGGCAAGCCTCTTTGCGGAGTGCATCACCTCCGCTCCCACATCGCCGCCAACTACATTTCTCACGAGGATTTGGCGCCGCCCTATCTTTGCCTTGTGGTGTCCGGCGGCAACACGCAAATAGTCGCCGTTGAGGACTATACAAAATTCAGGGTGCTGGGCCGCACGCGGGACGACGCGGCGGGAGAATGCTTTGACAAAACCGCCCGCGCCATGGGCATGAGCTATCCCGGCGGCATCGAGCTTGACAAAATCGCCGAGCTCGGCAGCGCCGACGCCTTCCGCCTTCCCACCCCGTCGGTGGACGGCAGCCCCTTTGACTTCAGCTTTTCGGGGCTTAAAACCGCCGTCATAAACATCATTCACAACGCCGAACAAAAGGGCGAGAGCTATTCAAGAGAGGACCTCTCGGCCTGTGTGCGCAAAAAGGTGTGCGACATTCTCGTAAAAAAGACCCTGCTTGCCGCCGACAGCTTCGGCTTTGACAAAATTGCCGTGGCGGGAGGGGTCTCGGCCAACTCGCTGCTGCGGAGAGACCTCGCCGCCGCCTGTAAAAAAAGCGGCAAGACCCTTTTCCTCCCCGAGCTTAAATACTGCGGGGACAACGCCGCCATGGTGGGGGTTCAGGGGTTTTACGAATTGGCGGCCGGCCACACCGACGGCATGGACCTTAACGCCAAGGCCACAAAGAGCATAGAGGAGTGATTTTATGAGAAAATTTTTATCCGCCTTTATCTGCACCGCCCTTGTCCTTTCGCTTTTGCTCGGGCTTTCGTCCTGCAAAAAAGAGCAAACAAAAAAGAGCGACGACGGGCTTTTCATAGTCACCACCCTTTTCCCCCAATATGATTTTGCAAGCAAAATAGCCGGCGACAAGGGAGAGGTTAAACTGCTTCTTTCCCCCGGGGTGGAGGCTCATTCCTACGACCCCACAATTCGCGACGTTTCCGAAATCGGCGAAAGCGACCTTTTTATATACACCGGCGACGAAATGGAGCCGTGGGTGCAAAAGGTGCTGTCATCGGCCTCGATTGCCGACAAAAACACCGTGGTCAACCTTTCCGACGGTGTCACCCTTCTTGACGACATCGACGGCGACGAAAAGGACCCGCACATGTGGCTCGACATGAAAAACGCCGTCACGATGGCCGAGGAAATAAAAAATGCTCTTGCCGCCAAGTCCCCCGAAAACGCCGATTATTTTGAGCGGAATTTCGAGGCTCTCAAGGGCGAGCTTTTAACACTTGACCGTGAATTTACCGACACGGTCGCCGCGGCGAACGGAAGGGCAATAGTTTTCGGCGGGCGGTTTGCCTATAAATATTTCACCGAAAGCTATGGGCTCAACTATAAAACCGTCTACACCTCATGCACCACCGACGTGGAGCCCAGCTCCAAAACCGTGGCCGAAATCACCGATTATATAAAGCAAAACGGCATTAAATACATCTTCCACGAGGAACTTGCCGACCCCAAGGTCGCCCGCTCGATTGCCGACGCCGCCGGCTGCGAGCTGCTTGAATTCAGCACCGGACACAATCTGTCCAAGGCCGACTTTGACTCCGGCGTATCCTTTACCGACATTATGAACCGAAATTTAGATAATTTAAAGAAAGGTCTTGCCCAATGAACATTCTTTCGGTTAAAAATCTTACCGTCTGCTACGGAAAGGCTCCCGCTCTCGAAAACGTCAGCCTTGATGTGGAGGAGGGTCAGTATCTCTGCCTTGTGGGCAACAACGGCTCGGGAAAATCCACCCTTTTAAAGGCCGTTATGGGTCTTGTTCCCATTGAAAAGGGTTCGGTTTCCACCCCGCTTTCCCCCGACGAGATCTCCTATCTTCCTCAGCAAAATCCCGTGGAAAAGTGCTTCCCCGCAACCGTCAGGGAGGTCGTGCTCACCGGAACACAAAAAAGCGGACGAAAGCTTTGCACCTTCTATTCAAAGGAGGACAAAATGCTTGCCGACCGCGCCATAGAAACCATGGGAATCGGCGCAATAGCCTCAAAACGCATAGGCGGCCTTTCGGGAGGTCAGCAGCAGCGGGTCATGATTGCCCGCTCGATATGCAGAAAACCGAAGCTGCTCTTTCTCGACGAGCCCTGTGCCGGGCTTGACGCGCAAATTTCCGCCGAAATATATACCATGCTTAAAAAATTCAACGGCGACGGCATGACCATAGTCATGGTTTCTCACGACATGGAGGAAATAGGCAAATATGCCGACAGGGTCGCCGTCATAAACCAAAAAATCGAGTTTGACGGCAACGCCGAGGCTTGGCATTTCTATCATCATCACAGGGGGTGTCACCATGACTGAATTTCTGTCCGCTCTCGGGCAGCCCTTTATGCTCAGAGCACTTATTGTGGGAGTGGTGATTTCGATATGCGCCGCCCTTCTCGGCGTCATACTCGTGCTTAAACGCTATGCCCTTATAGGACACGGCCTTGCCGACATCGGCTTTGCCTCGCTGTCCCTCGCCATTGCTCTCGGGTGGTCGCCTCTTTATGTTTCCATGCCCATTGTTGCAGCCGCTTCCTTTGCCATAATGCTCATAAGCCAAAAAAGCGGAGGCAACGGCGACACGGCAATCGGCGTGGTTTCTACCGGCGCGCTGTCAATCGGAATAATCATAACCTATCTTGCCGGCGGCATGAACGTGGACGTGTACAGCTATATGTTCGGCAGCATTCTCGGCACCACCGACGCCGACCTTTATCTGAGCATTCCCCTCGGACTTGTCGTTATCATTGCCTTTATTCTGCTTTACAACCGTCTTTTCATGGTGACCTACGACGAGGTATACGCCAAGGCCTGCGGCATAAACGTCACCCTATATCAGTTCTTTATTTCGCTGCTCACCGCCGTCACCGTTGTCATTGGCATGAGAATGATGGGCACACTTCTCATTGCAAGCCTCATCATCTTCCCCGCCCTGATTTCAAAGCGGCTTGTAAAAAGCTTTAAGGCCGTGGTTGCGGTCTCCTCATTTGTGTCGGTGATATGTTTCCTTTTCGGGCTTTGCATTTCCTTCTTCCTCGACCTGCCGGTGGGCGCGTCCATAGTTGCGGTCAACCTCGTTGCACTTGCCGCCGCAGCAATAATTTCAAAGGTGAAAAATTGATGAAAACAAAAAAAATAGTATTTACCGCTCTGCTTTCGGCGCTCATTTGCGTGCTGGCTCCCCTGTCGTTTCAGATAGGTCCCATTCCCATTTCCCTTGCCACCCTTGCCATTTACTTTGTCGCCTCGGCGGCCGAGCTTAAGATTTCAATTCCCGCCGTGCTTGTATATATTTTTCTCGGTGCTGTGGGCGTTCCCGTCTTTGCCGGATTTCAGGGCGGCTTTCAAAAGCTTATCGGCGTTACGGGAGGATACATAATCGGATATATTCCCTGCGTTTTGATAATCGGACTTCTTTTAAAGCTTTCGGGCAAAAAATTCATGCTGCCCCTTGCCATGGTTGCGGGAACGGTCGTTCTCTACCTTTTCGGTACGGTGTGGTTCCTTGTACTGACGGGCAAGGCGCTGAAATATGCTCTTGCGGTGTGCGTGGTCCCGTTCCTTGCGGGGGACTGCATTAAAATTGCCGCCGTCACCGCCCTCACGGTTATTGTTAAACCGAGACTGGACAAAATCTTAGCAAAACAGGAGGCATAAATATGAAGTCACCGCTGGCCGACCGCATAAGACCCTCAAGTCTTGACGAAATGGTGGGACAGAGCCACCTTATCGGCAAGGGAAGGGCTCTTCGCAACATAATCGAATCGGGCAACATTCCAAACCTCATTTTTTACGGTCCGTCGGGCACCGGCAAGACCACTCTCGCCTCCATAATCGCCGCAAAAACCGACCGAAAGCTGTGCCGTCTCAACTGCACAAACGCCTCCACCTCCGACATCAAGGACGTCATTTCCCAAATCGGCACCTTTGCCGCCCCGGGAGGGATTTTGCTCTATCTTGACGAAATTCAGTATTTCACGAAAAAGCAGCAGCAGTCCCTGCTCGAAACGGTGGAAAACGGCGGCATCACCCTTATTGCCTCCACCACCGAAAACCCGTATTTTTATGTTTACAATGCTCTGCTCAGCCGCTGCAGCGTTTTTGAATTCAAGCCCGTGACCCCTGCCGACGTTGCCCCTGCCGTCGAGCGGGCATTTTCCATTCTTTCAAAGGAAAACGGCGTGAAAATCGAGCTCCCCGACCGCTCAAAATCCAAAATATGCGACGCCTGCGGAGGGGACGTGAGAAAGGCGGTGGGCATTTGCGAAATGTGTCTGCTGTCCTGCCCGGCGGGTGTTGACCCCGTCGTCATTTCGGAGGATATTGTCGACCAGCTCACCAAAAATTCGGCTCAGCGATACGACCGAACCGGAGACGAGCACTATGACTGCATTTCGGCGCTGCACAAGTCGCTTCGCGGTTCCGACCCAGACGCGGCCGTGCATTATCTCTCAAGAATTCTGCTTGCGGGAGACATGCCGTCGGCCTGCAGACGGCTTATGTGCGCCGCCTGTGAGGATGTGGGGCTTGCCTATCCCCAGATAATTCCCATCGTCAAATCCTGCGTGGACATGGCGCTTCAGCTCGGTATGCCCGAAGCCCGCCTGCCCCTTGCCGACGCCGCAATACTCATTGCCCTTGCGCCCAAATCAAACTCGGGCTACACCGCCGTCGCCGCCGCCCAGCGTGACATAGAGCAGGGCAAGGCCGGCCCCGTCCCGCGGCAGCTGCAAAACAAGCACTTTGACGGCGAGGACGCTGAGAAAAAGGGACAGGGCTACCTCTATCCCCACGATTTTGAAAATCATTGGGTCAGACAGCAGTATCTTCCCGACTCGCTTAAATATGCCGTCTACTATAAGCCGGGCGACAACAAAAACGAACA
>URYV01000047.1 GCA_900552285.1 uncultured Oscillospiraceae bacterium | reverse complement strand
AATCGAGGCGCAGGGTGCCCACGGCCTTCTTCATGGCCTTGGTCTGCGCCGCGCCCCCTCCGAAAATCGGAGGGGTCAAAGCAGGACAACGCAAATTATTTCTTGACCATAACGGCCTTGAGCGCCGTGGCCTTGTCCTTATAATACTGCTCCATGGCTGCGGGGAGATTGTCAAGCTCGAAGGTGTGGGACACAAGGCTTTTTACATCCACGATTCCCGCCTTTACAAGGTCGATACACAGGGGGAAGTAAAGCGCCGGAATGGCGTTGGAGCCTCTGATCTGGAGCTTGTTAAGGTGAACGACGTTTGAATCGAAGGTGACGGTGGGCTCGTTATAGCTTATTCCGAGGAAGGAAACTATACCGCCGGTGTTGCAGACGTTGCAGGCCGAGCCGATGGTTTTGGGAGGCGCGGTAACAAGCACGCGGTCGACACCGCCCTTTTCGAATTCATAGTCCTCAAGCTTTACCTTATCGGTATAGATGATCTCGTCTGCGCCGAATTTCTTTGCCATTTCGCATCTTGCGGTGGCGGTCGAGAACTCGGCGGCGTAAATCTTTCTTGCACCGGCGTGTTTTGCCATTTGAAGAGCCATAAGACCGATAGGTCCGCAGCCGAGCACTAACACGTCGTTGTTAAGCTTAATATCGGAAGTCATAAACAGGTCGTAGGCAACGCCCATGGGCTCCATAATGGCGGCCTCTTCAAAGGTCATTCCGTCGAATTTAACGCAGAGACTTGCGGGAACAATGGCCTTTTCGGCAAAGCCCATTCCGGTGCGGAAGCCCTTGTCAAGCTCCATAAAGCTGTCGCCGCAAGGGGTGTTGTCAAAATCGGGGCGACCGTTTCTCGAGCAGTCGAGCAGCGGGTCGAAGGTGGCGGTTTCGATACAGACGGTGTCGCCCACCTTCACGTTGGTTACAAGCTTTCCGACCTTTTCCACAACGCCGGAAAATTCATGGCCGAAAGGCTCCCATTCCTTGGCCTGATAGGAGGCCAGAATGTTGTCGTGGCCGCAGAATCCGCAGGCCTTAACGTCGACAATTACCTCGGTATCCTTAATTTCTCTCAATTCCACGTCCCTTACCTCAAATTGATAAGGAGCTTTCAAATATGCAGCTTTCATTTCAATTACCTCCGTGGCATTTATATTTCAAGGATTATTATATGCGGTTCCTTGAATTGCACACCCATTTTACCACTTCTTTTTGATAAATTCTTTATATTATTTTGTTTTTTATTAAGTTTTTTTGTCAATGTCACCATAGAGACTTGTTTTGATTTGAATCGCTTGAATTTTTTCGGGGCCAATTATATAATTACATTATCGGAAAAACCTTGCGTGAGGGGGTTTTGGGCGTATTTTAAGACCAAATCCCGCCGCAAAAACATAAATAAAAAAGGAGAAAAAATGAAAAAGCTTTTTGCCTTTATATTATCGGTGTCTCTTCTGCTGATGTCAATTCCCCTTTCGGCCTTTTCGGCAACCGCCCAAAAGGAATACGGAAATTTTGAATACGGCGTCACCGACAACGAAATCAGAATAATCGGATATGACAAAACCGAGGGCTGTCCGTCCCGAATCGTCATTCCTTCGGAAATAGAGGGGCTGCCGGTTTCCGAAATAGGCTTTTTTGCCTTTGCAAACTTCGACGATTTGGAAAGCGTCGAAATTCCGAGCGGCGTGAAATCCATAGGAGACCGCGCCTTTGAAAACTGCGGTAAACTGTCGGATGTCTCGATTCCCGACACCTTGACAGTTCTCGGCAGTTATGCCTTTTCAAAGTGTACATCCTTAAAAAGCGTCAAAATTCCGCAAGGTCTTAAAACCATCGGAGATTTCACATTTTACGGCTGCGAAGGGCTGACAGATGTCTGCATTCCCAACGGCATAATCGGCATCGGAAATTCGGCCTTTGCCGGCTGCAAAAATTTAAAAACCGTTTCTTTTCCGAACAGTATCGAAAGCATCGGCCCGTCGGCCTTTGAAGAATGTGAAAACTTGACAGCCGCAGACATTCCCGAAAGCGTAATATTCCTCGGCAGCGGCGCTTTCAGCAGATGCGTCGGGTTAAAGAGTGTGACCCTTCAAAGCGGCCTTACCGACATAGGCGATTTTGCCCTTTATAATTGTATAGGTCTTACGTCGGTCACGGTTCCCGAAAGCGTAACGAACGTCGGAAAACATGCGTTTTCGGAATGTGAAAGTCTGAAAACGGTAAATTTTCTTTCCTACAACGCCGAAATCGACGGCAACGCCTTTTCCGAATGTATCTTTACCATGCGCTGCCAAGAGGGCTCCACGGCCGAGACATTCGCAAAAAAATATGGCATAGCCTGTGAAATCGTCAAGTTCTCGCTAAGGGACGAAGCAAGCGGCATAACCCTGACTAATAAGGACGGCAGCGCCTTTGACAAGGACACGCTGCTGCTTGTTCAGGGCATTTCCGACAACGAGACGTTACAGTCGATAAACAGTCGGCTGTCCGGCCAAAATCTCATGCCGTTTAACATTTCCCTGCTGAAATACGGAACCGTTATTCGGCCGGTAAAAGAGGTCACGCTGTCGGTGCCGGCGGACAGCGGTATGAAGTCCGAATATTGCAAGGTGTATTCGGCGGCGCAGGACGGAAATCTTGCCGAAATACGGTCGGTCTGCCGAGGGGATAAAATAATCTTTTCGGTCACTTCTCTCGGAAATTTTGTCATTGCCGAGCAGCTTCCCGTCGAGGGCGACGTCAGCGGAGACGGCAGAGTGACGGTCGCCGACGCGCTTATGGTGCTGCAATACTGCGTCGGCGCAATAGAATTTGACGAGCGGCAGACAAATTCGGCCGACGTTGATTTAAGCGGCCGCGTCGACACGACGGACGCTCTCATGATTCTTCAGTTCACGGTGAAAAAAATCGACAAATTCCCCTCCCGCAGATAAATTTACCAAAAGGCAGGCGTCGCGCTTTGACATATCCCGTCTGACTCAACGCATAAAAAATCAGCGCAGTCGGCCTTTGTTCCGACTGCGCTGTTATTTTTGCCATACTCTGCGGCACATTTAATCTAATCGGATGAATAAAGCAGATGATTTCGATAGAATGACGGCGATACACCTGTGGTGTCGCGGAAAACCTTGTTGAAATACTGCACGTCACTGTATCCCACCTCTTCCGAGATTTCATAAATCTTCATTTTCGGGTCGCGAAGCAGCTCGATTGCCTTTTCCATTCTCACCCAGGTAAGATAATCGGCAAAGCTCTCCCCTATTTCGCTTTTGAAAAGTTTGCAGAAATATGAGGTGGACAGCTCGCAAAGCTCGGCCAGATCGTCAAGGGTAATGCGCTCGGCATAGTGGGTGTTGATGTAGTTGACCGCCGCCTCGATTTGAAGCCGCTTTTTGCTTTTTTCCTTTGTTCCGACACTTTTAAAGAGCGACTCGATGTATGCCGACGACTCCTCGGCATAGCTTTTTGCGTCGGTTATGCGGTTTATCATCTCAAAAATGTTGAGACCCGCCGAATTTATCACCCGCCCGGTTTTGGCGGCCGACGCAAGCCCCGAAGAAAGGCTTATAACCGTCTCGAGGAAGAAAAATTTATAGTCGGCGGGGCGCAGCGCCTCTCCCATTTTTTCAAGCTCGGCTTCTATGTCGGATATAATGTCCTTGGCGTCGATAAGGCTTCCCTGCCTTATTGCCGAAGAAAGCCGCTTTTCGAGAGGCAGCGGATAGGGACAGTCGGGCAGCGGCGAGCGGGGCTCGGAATATACATATATTCTGTCTCCCCCGGTATAATTTTTCCGCTCGATTGTCAGCTTCGCCGACATGAAGGAATTTGAAAGCTTGGAAAGCTCATATGTGATTTCCCCCGTTCCCACCGTCACGGTCTCCTCGGTGGCAAGCTCGAGACGGGCCTTGATCTCCTCGGCCGTGTGGAAAAGGGTTCGGTCGAATTTGGTCTTGTTGTCCGACTGGGAAAGTATCCCGAGAATATATGAATTCGGAAGGGCAAAGGCAAAGCCCCATCCGTGCTTTCTGAGAATTTCCTGAACAAGACCCGCCGGGTCGATAAGCGAGCTGGTGAGCGGAGTAACGTCTCCCGAAAACAATATGCAGGCGTATTGATGACCGACGGCGGGAATTCCGAGCCGCGTTGCCTCTCTCCTTGCGCCGGCGGCGTTATAGCTGCCGCTCAAAAGGCCCAGCATAAAATGCTCCCATCTCAGCTCGACGATCTGCATTCCGCTGTCAAGGGTTCTTTTTTCCATGGTTTCACCTCCGATCAAACACAAGTTACGAAACTAAACAATTGTATTATATCACAAAAAATAAAAAAAGACAAATTATTTATTATACAGATTTTACATAAGCGTCGGTTTTTGTTTCCAAATCATCAATATTATAGCGTTTTTTTCATTTATAATCCAACAAATTTATACTTAATGTGCAAATACGTGACATTATTTATATCACGAATTGTGACATTCGTCAAAAAAGCGAAACTTTCTCCCCCGTTAAGATATTTTTATGATTTAAAGTGTAAAAGTTTTTGAATTTTTTTGCAAAACCCCTTGACAAAATGTATTAAAAGGAGTAGGATAAACAAAAATCAAGGAGGACACAGATATGATCCGCATGAATATCTTTTCATATTATTATTACTTTATGACGGACTGTCTGTGTGCTTGCTGAATTGATTTTAACAGGTTAACAGACAGCCCGCAAATTGTTATGTGCAGAAATTGCAAAATAACAGTTGCGGGTTTTTTCATGAAATTTTTCGGAGGGATAGTATGGCCCACATAAACAAGGCAAGACAGCAAATCAACGACATCGACGCGCAGATGGCCGAGCTTTTCTGCCGTCGAATGGACGCGGTAAAAGAGGTTGGGATTTATAAAAAGGAGCGCGGGCTTCCCATTTTCAATTTCGAAAGGGAACGTCAGGTGGTCGCCGCAGGCGCAAAGCGGGTGGAGGATCCCGACTATCGCGACTATTACGTCAACTTCATCGAATATGTTATGGAGCTGTCAAAGCGGTATCAAAGCCGTCTTATGGACGGCATGAAGATAGCCTACAGCGGAGTTGAGGGCGCCTTTGCCAACATTGCGGCCAAAAAGATTTTCAAAAACGGAAACCCCCTTCCCTATCCCGATTTCAAGGCTGCCTATGAGGCGGTGGAAAAGGGAGAATGCGACTGCGCCGTGCTGCCCATTGAAAACAGCTACAACGGCGACGTGGGACAGGTTATGGACCTTGCCTTTTTCGGCGGACTCCACATTCACCAGCTCCGAGAAATTGAGATCGTGCAAAATCTGCTCGGCAGCAAAAACGCCTCCCTCGAGGACATTAAAGAGGTGATAAGCCACCCTCAGGCTCTCGGACAATGCGGAGAATATATCCACCGTCACGGCTTTAAGGTCACCGAATCGGTCAACACGGCGGTGGCCGCCATGGAGGTGGCGGGCTCGGGCAGAACCGACATTGCCGCCATCGGCAGCGAGCTTGCGGCCGAAAAGCACGGCCTTAAAATCCTCGACTCCCACATAAACGAATCGGGCGGAAACACAACGAGATTTGCGGTGTTTTCAAAGCTTGAAAAGCTGCCCTCAAAGGACGACGACCATTTTGTCATGGTTTTCACCGTGCGAAACGAGGCGGGCGCCTTGGGCAAGGCCATAAACATCATCGGCCGCCACGGCTTTAACCTTTCCTCTCTCAAAAGCCGTCCCACAAAAAAGCTTATCTGGACATACTACTTTTTCGCCGAGGGCGACGGAAACATAAACAGCGACGCCGGCAAAAAAATGCTTGCCGAGCTGTCGGAATGCTGTTCCGACCTTAAGGTTCTCGGAAGTTTTTCAAAGGAGTGAGCAAAATGAAGGTAAATACCCAAAGCGGAAGCTATGAAATAACCGTCATGCACGGCGGACTTAGCCGCGTCGACGAATTTTTCTCTCTTAACAGAAAGGTTCTCATCGTCACCGACTATGACGTGCCGGCAAGCTATGCCAAAACCGTGGCGGCCAAGTGCAAGGAGCCCTTCATAACCGCCATTCCCTCGGGCGAGCGTTCAAAAAGCCTTGAAAACTATAAAATGCTGCTTGAAAAAATGGTTGAAAACGGTTTTACCAGAACCGACTGCGTCGTGGCCGTGGGCGGCGGCGTTGTGGGCGACCTTTCGGGATTTGTTGCGGCAAGCTTTATGCGAGGGGTGGATTTTTACAACATTCCCACCACCGTGCTTTCCCAGGTCGACTCCTCTGTCGGCGGCAAAACGGCCATAGATTTTTGCGGAATTAAAAATATCGTCGGCGCCTTTTGGCAGCCGAAGGGGGTTCTTATCGACCCCGACACCCTCAAGACCCTTTCCTCCCGTCAAATTTCAAACGGCCTTGCCGAGGCGGTGAAAATGGCGGCCACCTGCGACGCCGAGCTTTTCTCGGTCTTTGAAAAAGAGGATTTTTCGGTGGAAAAATATCTCGACATGATAATTCCGAGAGCCGTTGGAATAAAGAAAAACGTAGTTGAACAGGACGAAAAGGAAAACGGCCTTCGCCGTGTGCTCAATTTCGGACACACCCTCGCCCATGGGGTCGAGGCAAAGAAAAAGGACCTTTTCCACGGGGAATGCGTTGCCATGGGCATGGTCCCCATGTGCGCTCCCGGCGCCCGCAAGCGCATCGTTTCGGTGCTTTCCCGCCTTTCCCTTCCCACAAGAATTCCCGTTTCGGCCGACGACATTTTGGAGGCCATGGGCCACGACAAAAAGCGGCAGGGCGACAAAATCACGGTGGTTTATGTTCCCGAAATCGGACGCTTTGAGTTTAGGGAAATGGAATTTTCCGACTTTGCCGAGCACATGAAAAGGGCGGTGGGACAATGAGAAACACCTTCGGAAACGCCCTCTGCGTCACGATATACGGCGAAAGCCACGGAAAAAGCATCGGCGCCGTCATAGACGGGCTGCCCTCGGGACTTGAGGTTAACCTCGATTATATAAATGAAAAGCTGCTTCTCCGCCGTCCCGCCGGCGCAATCTCCACCGCAAGAAGAGAGCCCGACCCCATATCCTTTGAAAGCGGAGTGTTTGAAGGAAAGACCACCGGCACCCCCCTTTGCATCAGAATAGAAAACAGCGACACAAAATCCAAGGATTATTCCGACATGAAATCGGTTGCCCGACCCGGTCACGCCGATTTCTCGGGATTTTGCAGATATGACGGCTACGGCGACTATCGCGGCGGCGGCCACTTCAGCGGGCGCATAACGGCGGCTCTCGTGGCGGCGGCAAGCATCGTCAGATACTCCCTTGAGCAGAAGGATATTTTGATCGGCTCTCACATAAAGGAAATTCACGGGGTTTACGACCGCGGCTTTTGTGACGCGGCGGCCGACACAAGGGCGGTGGAAAATGAGCCCTTTGCCCTTCTCGACCAAAGCAAAAAACAAGCCATGGAGGCGGAAATTTTAAAGGCAAAGCAAAACCTCGACAGCGTCGGCGGTGTGCTTGAAACGGCGGTTTGCGGACTTCCCGCGGGGCTTGGAGAACCCTGGTTCGACTCGGTGGAAAGCCTGATTTCCAAAGGGGTTTTCGCCGTTCCCGCCGTCAAGGGAATAGAGTTCGGAGAGGGCTTCGGCTTTGCAAAGCTCTGCGGCAGCGAGGCCAACGACCCATTCGACATCAAAGAAGGAAAAATCGTAACCTCCACCAACCGCAACGGAGGAATCAACGGCGGCATAACAAACGGCGCCGACATAATTTTCAAAACGGTCATAAAACCCACCCCAACCATTTCACAGCCTCAGCAAACGGTGGATTTTGTCCAAAACAAAAAAACTGTTCTCGCCGCAAAGGGCCGCCATGACCCCTGCATAGTGCACCGAGCGAGAGTGGTTATCGACAGCGTGGCCGCCCTTGCCGTGGCTGATCTTCTGACCATGAAATACGGAACGGAATGGATGAAAAACATATGAAATACGGTCTTATCGGCGAAAAACTCGGACACAGCTTTTCGGCTGAAATACATAAACAGCTTGCCGACTATGACTATAAGCTCAGGGAAGTGAGCAGGGAGGAATTCGACGGTTTTATGAAAGCTCGGGATTTTTCCGCAATAAACGTCACCATTCCCTATAAGCAGGATGTCATCCCCTATCTGTCGTATATAAGCGACACGGCAAAACAAATCGGCGCCGTCAACACGATTGTGAATAAGGACGGAAAGCTTTACGGATATAACACCGATTTTTCGGGAATGAAGGCGCTCATACAAAAAAACGGTATCGACCTTAGAGGCAAAAAGGTGCTCATCGCAGGCAGCGGCGGCACCTCCAAAACCGCCTTTGCGGTGGCCTCCTCCCTCAAAGCGGCAGAGGTTTACCGTCTGTCAAGAACGCCAAGGGACGGGCTTATAAGCTATGACGAGGCAAAATCCCTTCATTCCGACGCCGACGTCATTATAAACACCACCCCCGCCGGAATGTTCCCGAACCTTGAGAGCGAGGCTCTCGACACGGACGATTTCAAAAATCTTTCGGGCGTTATCGACGCGGTTTACAATCCCCTGAGAAGCCGCCTTGTGCAAAAGGCACTTGACAAGGGACTCGCCGCCGAGGGAGGGCTTTATATGCTCGTGGCTCAGGCCGCCTTTGCCTGTGAAAAATTTATCGACACAAAAATTCCGACGCAAAAAATCAAGGATATTTTTTCGTCACTTGAGCGGCAGAAGGAAAGCATTGTGCTGGTGGGTATGCCCGGCAGCGGGAAAACCACAATCGGCAAAGAGCTTGCAAGGCAGCTTTGCCGCGAATTTGTCGACACCGACGACCTTATAAGGGAAAAATACGGCGACATCTCGGAAATTTTCCGCCAAAAGGGCGAGGATTATTTCCGCGGCATTGAAAGCGAGGTCATTGCCGAAACGGCCAAAAAATGCGGCCTTGTAATCGCCACGGGAGGTGGAGCGGTGCTGAAGCCGCAAAATATTTTCCGCCTTCGTCAGAACGGAAAAATTTATTTTCTCGACCGTCCCCTCGAGCAGATAATCCCCACCTCCGACCGTCCCCTCGCCCTCGACGCAGAGGCCGTAAAACTCCGCTATGACGAGCGATACGGCATTTATCTTGCGGCGGGAAAGCAAATAAAGATGAACGGCATTGTAAGCGACGCCGTCAAGACAATTATTGAGGATTTTGAAGCATGAACATACTTGTCATAAACGGACCCAACATAAATATGCTGGGCATAAGAGAGCCCGACATTTACGGCAGAGAGACCTTTGAGGACCTTTGCAATAAAATCGAAAATTACGCAAAGGAAAAAAACATCAATGTAAAGCTCTATCAATCCAATCACGAGGGCGACCTTGTGGACGAAATACAGGCGGCCTATCAAAAATTCGACGGAATAGTCATAAATCCCGGCGCATACACCCACACAAGCGTGGCGCTGCTTGACGCCGTCAAGGCGGTGGGCATAAAAACCGTGGAGGTTCATATTTCCGACGTGGCCTCCAGAGAGGATTTCCGTCAGATAAGCTACATTAGGAAGGCCGCAATCGCCACCGTTGCGGGGCTCGGAACCGACGGCTATTTAAAGGCCATAGACATTCTTTTCGAAAGCGAGGGAGCATAATGAAAGCGGTTTTCTCCCCCTCCTTCCCCTTCGGAGAGGTTTTCGCCCCGCCATCCAAAAGCATGGCTCACAGATACCTTATATGCGGAGCCTTAAGCGAGCAAAGCAGGGTGAGCGGCCTTGCCATGAGCGAGGACATAAAGGCGACGGCCGATTGTCTGAAAGCGCTGGGCAGCCGTGTGGATTTTGAAAATGACACCGCTCTTGTGGGCGGCCTTTGCCCGAAAGAGGAGGCGCAGCTCGACTGCAGAGAAAGCGGCTCCACCCTTCGTTTTATGCTGCCTCTTGCCCTTCTCGGCGGCAAAGAAATAACGATGACAGGCTCTCCCCGCCTTATGGAGCGAGGAGCCGGGCTTTATGAGCAAATGTGCGGCGAGCACGGGCTGTTTTTTGAAAACAAGGACGGCAAAATCACGGTCAAGGGACCGCTCAAGCCCGGTAAATATTCAATCGACGGAAGTCTTTCGAGCCAGTACTTCAGCGGAATGATTTTTGCCCTTTCCACCCTTGACGGCGACAGCGAGCTTAAGGTAAAAGGCAAGCTGCAAAGCCGACCCTATGTTAACATGACCATTAAGGCGCTTGCCGATTTCGGTGTTAAAATCGAGCGTATTCCCGGCGGATTTTTCATCCCCGGCGGGCAAAAATTTTTATCAAG
>URYV01000046.1 GCA_900552285.1 uncultured Oscillospiraceae bacterium | reverse complement strand
GTGCTGCAAGCCGCCCATATCAGTGATGATGAGTATTTCAGTCATTTTTTCTTCCTTTGTAAGCTCGAGAACAAAGCTTTCGGCTTTCGGAATTTTTCTTAATTCCTTTGCGGGAAATCTGATTTTTCTTTTGGTTTCCTTTTGCTGCGGCCTGTTTCTTTTCGGAAAGCCGTTGTCCTTTGCCGTTCCTTTTTTCAAAGGCGTCGGCCTCGGATGTATTTGCTCGTCGGCATATTCCGTCATGGGCATCGAGGGAATGGCATTCTGCACCCTGATCATTTTACCCGGAGCATTTGTCTTTTCCTGCGTGCTTCTTTATTGCTGTCTGAGTGCGGGACAATTTTCCTCCGAGCTGTACAACCGCTGCTTTTCCGACGGGTCGGAGGACTTTAAACCGAAATTCAAAAAATACTGTATAGGATTTATAAAATACATTTCGATCACTGTGTTCGGTTCTTTAATCGACTGTTTAACCGTTTCCCTGTTTTCGGGCGCGTTTTCCCTGTGATCGTCGAGGGGAGTTTTAATGATGACCGACTTTAAAGAAAGATTCGGTGAATATCTCAAAAAAAAGAAAAAAGTGTCAGAAAACACACTTAACTCATATTTAAGGGATATTGAGCAGTTTCTCGAATATCTTGACGGCCGAAAAATTTCCGCAAAGGACGTATCGGGCGACGAAATCGGTAAATACATATTCGGTCTCGAATCGAGAGGACGTTCGAAATCCAGCGTCAACCGTATGCTTTCAAGCATACGATGTTTTTACCGCTTTATGAATCTCGAGGGCGAATGCCTGGTTGTCAATCCCGCGTCGGGCATAAAATCTTCAAAGCCCGATCAGAAGGCTCCCGAAATTCTGACCGAAAACGAAATAGAAATGCTTCTTTCGGCTCCCGACCAAACCGAGCTTAAGGGCTGCAGAGACCGCGCCATGCTCGAAATACTTTATGCCACCGGAATTCGCGTTTCCGAGCTTGTGGAGCTTCGGGTCGACGACGTTAATCTTCAGGTCGGAATTCTTCATTGCCGAGGCGGCAAAAACGAGCGAATCATACCGATTTATGACGAGGCGGTCCGTGCCGTCAAAGATTACATAGACAGGGTAAGAAGCATGATAATTCTCGATTTTAACGAGCCCGTGCTTTTTACCAACATGAACGGCTCTCCCATGACCCGCCAGGGATTTTGGAAAATAATCAAGACCTATGCAAAGCAGACCGGCATAAACAAAGACATAACACCTCAAACCCTGCGCCATTCCTTTGCGGCTCACCTTCTTGAAAACGGTGCTCAGTTAAACGACATAAAGGAAATGCTCGGCCATTCCGACATTTCTTCCACTCAAATGTATGCAAGACTTGTCAAGCAGAAATATAAAAATTCCTACTCTCATTTTCACCCCAAGGCTCGCAGAGCATAATCGGAGGACTTTAAATTGGCTAAATTCAATATTTTCGGCGGATATTCAAAACCCGGCAAGGGTGTTTCAAAAAACGAGGCCTATGAAAAAAGCGCTTTTGCAAAATACTTTGAAATACTCGGCAGAAAATTCTGGGACATCTGTATTTTAAGTCTCGTTTTTCTGCTGACCATGATTCCCTTTATAGCCCTTTCCTATTTGATTTTCACCCTGATTTCGGGCACAAGGCTTGCTTCCGACCTTCAGCTTTCTCTCATCGTTATCGGAGCCCCCTTTGCTTTTATCGGCCCTTTTATCGGAGGTGCCTGCCGAATTGCTCGCGATTTTGCAAGGGAAGAGCCGGTGTTTATATTTGCCGACTTTTTCTCCACCGTTAAAAAGAATATAGCAAAGCCTCTTGCTCTTTCGGTTATAGGATATATTTGCCTTGCGGCTCTGACCTATGCGCTCCCAACCTATTATGCCATGTCGGGCGTATTCAGATATGTTTGCTTTCCGCTTTGTATGCTTGCGGCGCTTGTTTATCTTTTTATACAGTATTATGTCTTTACAATGGCCGTTTCCTTTGACTTAAAGCTGTCGCAGATTATTAAAAACGGACTCATTCTTTCCTTTGCCGTTCTTTTAAGGAATTTTCTCATTACCCTTGTGCTGCTCGTCACCCTTCTTATTTGTTTTGCAATATTTGCCCTCGGACTGTCGGTCAGCTTTTTTATAGGAATTTTTATAATAATTACCGCCTGCTTCATAACGGGATTTATGTTCTATTCGGTCAATTTTATAACATTCCCCGCGCTTAAGAAATTTATAATCGACCCCTATTACGAAAAAAATAAAGACAAAACTTCCGAATCCCTCGACAGCGAAGAGCAAAGCGGAAAGCCACTTCCCGAATACGTTTATCACAACGGAAGAATGGTCCACCGCTCGGTGCTTGAAGCCGAAACGCTTTTCAACGACGATGTAAAAAGCGAAAGCAACGATAAATAAGACATAAAAACGACCTGTCAAAAATTCTTTGACAGGTCGTTTCTTTATATTTTCAAATCAATTAACAGCATGTTTTTCGAGAATGTCTTTTAAAGCATTCATGGAGCTTGTGTGGCAACGCTCGATAAGCATGTCGTTTTTCTTTTTACCGCTGAGCACCGAACGAAGCATCTTATGCGACATGGTGTTGGTGAAAAGCACAAGAAGATCGGGCGAACCGATGTCCCTCATTCCGGCCTTCATTTTTGTGTAGACCTTTGCCTTGCAGGAATATGATTTGCACAGATCGATATATCTGCGCTCCATGCACTCATTTCCTCCGATTATGACAACGCTCATTTTTTACCTCCTTTATTCATCATTTTTAAGCGCGCTGCTTAAGGGTATTTTGTTGATTTTTTTCATTTGGAAAACGTGAACCAAAAGGTAACACGCGGCGCCTATGGCCGTCATAACAGGCCAGATCCACGGCGCAAAATATAGTGTGAGCCACCCGTTGTAATCAAGCATCATTGCGTAATATATAACCTTGATAAGCAGATAACTCAGCGGCAGGGAAATCAAAAGGGAAACCATCATGACAATTCCCGTGGTCATATTGTATATTCGGGAAATTTCACGCCCGTCATAGCCGAGAATTTTCAGCATGGAAATCGATGTTATGTTTTTCTCGGTTATCTGCTTTGAAAAGAGATAAATAAGCAGAATATATATCACAATGGCAAATACATAAAGCAGATAGAACATTTCCCCCATGGAATCGTCAAGCTGATCGGCCATGACCGTTAGGTCGCTGCGGGTGATAACCGAAGCAACAAAGCTGTCGTCTATATCAAGCTTTTCATTTGAGAAATATCCGCTGTAATAATCATCGTCCTTATCAAATATGTCGTTAAAGCGTTCGCGCGACATGAAAACCGCAAGGGCGGCGGGGTATTTATACTGACCGGTAGACTTTAGGGTGTAGCTCTTATCGCCGTATTTTTCCGAAAGCTTTATTTCGTCACCGGGTTCGATATTATACTTGTCGCTGAAACCGTCGGACAAAAGCAAATCGTCTTTTCCGAGATTTTCATCAAAATATTCGGAATTTTCCTCAATTCCGTAAACGGTAATTTCCTCGCCTTTTTCGTTTTCAAGGGAGCACACGGCATATTTTTCGGCGCCTTCATCCGCTTCGCAGGGAGCCTTTAAAATATACTGATAAGCCGCGATTTCGGAATTTATGACCTCATCCTTAAAATGTGTGAGCAGGGGAGACATCATCATGCCGAAAAGCAACAGAACGCTTGCAAACAGCACTCCTATAAACAAGGTTATATAGGAAGAAAGGTTTTGGAAAATAACACGAAGGCGGAATTTTGAAATGAAATTTTTCCTTTTAAGCTTTATGACCTTGTTCTTCTTTTTGGATGTAAGCTCGTGTCTCAAAAACTGAAGGGGAGAGAGCCGCAGGGTATAAACAAGCACCGAAATGACGACCGCCAAAACAATAAGAGCCGGAATAACGGTGGTCAGAACAAAGGCGTTTGAATTCCACCTTGTTTCATATGTGGGAAGGGAATAGCTGTGATAATATGTATTTACAACAATGTTTTTGAATACGGTGTACCCCAAAATATTTCCGATGACAGCCGACACAAGCGTTACGACAAGGGGCATTACGGCATATTGCTTCACAAGCTCGCTTCTCTTAAAACCGGATGCACGGAGAGTTCCGACGGTTTTGGACTCTTTATCGAGAGAGTTGCGCGTCGTTATTCCGAAAACAAAGGCAATAACGGCCATGATAATGTAAAGCATTGTTATAATCATTACTCGGTCGCCGCCGATGTCGTCTCCGGTGAAGATTATTGCCTGGTTGTTTATTGCGGCAATAAAGTCGGTGGTCAGTCCCGATTTTCCCAAAACAGCCTTGACTTCATCGGCCTTGTCGGACTTTTCGTCATCCGAAAGGGTTCTGTCACGGTTTACCCATGCGTAATTATACTTCAGCTTATCGTCCGACAGCCTGTCAAAATCATCGTCGCAAACGGCCGCCACGGTAAATTTATTGGCGTCGAACATCATGTCGGTATGATTTTTAAAAAGGGCGCTGTAATCGGAAAAAGCCGCGAAACCGCAAATTTCATAGGATTTTCCGTCTACCTCGATTTTGTCGCCGATTTCAATCGAGTTGTTGGAGGCATAAAGACGGTCGATCATGATCTCGCCGCTTTTTGAAGGAAACTCTCCGTCCATGAGACATATCTTGTCCACATCGTCCCTTATTTTATAGACTCTGACCGTATGCTCGTTTGAAAGGTCGAAATCCTTGTAAAACAGGGGATAGACCGAAACGTCCTGTTCTTCAACTTCTTTTAAAAGCTCGTCGGGAATCTCGGAGGCAAGGGTAAAATGTCCGTCTTCGATGTTATATTTTTCAAAGCTTTGGTCGTATGCATAGCTCATACTTCCTCCGGCCACAAGAAAACCGGAAACAAATCCGATTGTAAGGGTAAGGAAAAGAAACAGCGCTATATACTTTCCGAGGTCGGATTTAAGTTCCCTCGGAATTCTTTTCATAAGAGGATTTTTCATTTTTCATTATCACCACTCAAGATTGCAAGCCTTAATTTTGTTTTCGTTCACATCGTTGTGACGGATTTTGCCGTCCCTCAGTTTTATAACGCGGTCGGCCATATTTTTAATGGCGTCGTTGTGGGTGACCATGATGACGGTGTTTCCGTACTTCTTATTAACGTCCTCAATGAGGGTCAGAATTTCTTTGGAGGTGTTGTAATCGAGGGCGCCGGTAGGCTCATCGCAAAGCAAAATATCGGGATTTTTGATGATTGCCCGACCAATTGCGGTGCGCTGCTGCTGTCCTCCCGAAAGCTGGTTGGGAATCTTGTCTTTGTGCTCATAAAGTCCGAGAGTTTTCAGAATATCATCCACGTCAAGGGGGCTGTCGGAAAGATACGCTCCCACTTCAATATTTTCCCTGACAGTCAGATTGGGAATGAGGTTGTAACTTTGGAAAACATATCCAAGATGTTTTCTGCGATACATCGTCAGCTGACTTTCCTTCATGTTTTCGATTTTATCATCGGCAATTTTAACCGAACCGCTGTCTGCCGTTTCAATTCCTCCGATTATGTTGAGCAGGGTTGATTTTCCCGAACCCGACGGCCCGAGCAAAACACATATATTGCCTTTTTCAACTCCGAAAGAAATTCCTCGGATTACCTCGGTTTTTGTGTCTCCCTGACCGAAGGATTTGAACAGATTTTCAATTTCAAGATACATTTCCTTCCGACCTTCCTGTTAGCAACCGCTAACTCTATCGTATTAAATATAGTTAGCCAAAGCTAACCTTGCTGAAATATTACCATATATTATCTTTCTTGTCAAGTATAAATATAATAAAAATATTGACAGACTTGCCTTTTAAGAGGTAAAATAGCGTGTGTAAAAGGCAAAGAGGGGAGACGGCAAAAATAAAAGAAAATTTTTCACTGAAATTTAATCTGTGGGATTTGGCGGCCGTTGTTTTAACCGTTGCCCTTTCCGTCGGGATATACGCAATTTACCGCCCCTATTCTCACGCCGAAAAAACCGGGCTTGTCGCATATGTTTATGCGGGCGGCAGCTTGATCGACGGGGGGGAAATCCCGCTGTCATCCGTCGAAAACACCCGTGAAATCATTATATCAAAGGATAAATTGAATATAAACGGTGAGGTTACCGTAACAATTGACAGGCAAAAGGGCATAGCCATAACGAATTCCTCCTGTCCCAATCACGACTGTGTAAAGCAGGGCTTTATCGACAAGGCCGACGTTCCCGTGGTTTGCGCCCCGAATTCCGTTGTTGCCGTGCTCAAATCCGAAGACGTGGATATTGACGCTCCCGACGCAATTATAGGGAGGATAAGCCCGTGAAAATCAACAAAACGAAAAAGATTGTCGGTCTTGCCATGCTGCTTTGCCTTTCGGTAACGGTTGGAATTCTCGAGTCTTTTGTATCCCTTCCGATACCCGTTCCCGGCATAAAGCTCGGCCTTGCCAATTTTATTAACCTTTTTGTGCTTTATTATTATGATTTGAAAAGCTATTTTACCGTCGGCTTTTTAAGGGTCGTTTTAAGCGCCCTGCTTTTCGGCGGATTCGGCATAGGATTTGTCTTTTCGCTTTGCGGGTGGACACTTTCCGCCGCTGCGGTTTCTTTGGCTTTTTTATCAGAAAAATTCAGCGTCTACGGACTTTCGACCCTTGGTGCCGCTCTTCACCAAACAGGCCAAATTTCCGCCGCAATTATAATCTACCGACAAATCGGTTTTTTATATTATGCAGTCTGTTCTGCTCGGCGATGAGCGCGTTAATGTCGCCATGTCCCGCTTCGATGAGATCCGCGAGCTCTTCGAGCCGCTTCTCTTTTTTCATAAGAGGCTCGAACACGCTCTCCATCTCGTCATAGACCGTCTTTTGGCTCCCCGCGCAGGCGTGCTGTTCGAGATAGCCTATCTTTATATTTTTGCCGGGATATACCCCGCCCAGGGTCGGCTCAAGCTCGCCGGTGATGAGCTTGAAGAGAGTCGTTTTGCCCGTTGCGTTCGAGCCGATGAAGCCTATCTTATCGCGCTCTCCGACTTCAAAGCTCACGCCCGAAAACAGCGTGCGCTCGCCGAACTCCATATCAAGATTCTGTACGCTTAAAACTGCCATTTGTAATATCAGACCCTTGTTTCAAGGATCTTTGCTTCTCCGTTTATTTTGTAGTCGCCGCAGTTTGCGGGAATGAAAATGCTGCCGCCCTTTGAAAATTCAAGAGTCTCGCCCGCGCATTCGAGCGAACCCGAGCCCTCGAGGATAAGAAGCGACACAAAAGATTTTTCGTCAGCAGTGCCGTCAAAGGAGCCGTTAACATCGAAAACGCGCTCCGTAAAGAACGAGCAGGCGACAAGATTCGTAACATTGCCGTCTTTTTTCGGCGTGCAGGGATTTTTGTATACGCCCGTGTGCGTGACATTCACCGCGTCCTCAACATGAAGCTCGCGCGGCTTGCCGTCAAAGCCCAGGCGGCCGTAGTCATATATTCTGTAGGTCGTGTCCGAGTTCTGCTGAACCTCAGCGAGCAGGATGCCCTTGCATATCGCGTGGAGTGTGCCGGATTCTATAAAGAAGAAATCTCCCTTTTTGACCGGGACTTTCTTGACATAGTCGGTCAGCGTGCCGTCGGTTATCGACTGCCTGAACTGCTCGCGGGTTATGTCCTTTTCAAAGCCGAGCAGAAGATAAGCGCCCGGCTCGCAGTCGAGGATATACCACGACTCGGTCTTTCCCGCGCCGCTGCCCTTTTTCAGGCAGTAGGCATCGTCGGGGTGAACCTGAACCGAGAGATCCGCCGCGGCATCGATGAATTTTATCAGCACCGGGAAATCAGAGAATCCGGCGCAGTTTTTGCCGCCGAGCTCTGGATGTTCGAGATAGACTTCGCGAAGAGTCTTCCCCGCAAATTCGCCGTTTGCGACTGTTGAGCTGCCGTTTTTGTGCGCGGACATGACCCACGCCTCGGCGGCGTTTCGCTTGTCTGTGACAACGGAATATTCGTCAATGAGCCTGCGCCCGCCCCAGACGGTTTCCGAGACGAAGGGCGTCAATACCATGGGATAAAGCTTCAAAACACATTCTCCTTTATTATAAACATCTTATATATTTTTGGCGTTCGGACGAAAAATATCGTCCGGCTGAATTATTTTATCATATTTGTCCCATAATTGCTATACAAATAATACCGGGAGGACGAAAAAATGGTTACTGCTTTCAAATATCTGCTCGGAGGAAAGCTCAAAAAGGCGGACGAAGCTCCGACAAGGGGGGAGCAGCTGCTCGTGGACATAAGAGCGCTCAAAAAGGAGATGGACGCGGCATATCTACGGTTTGAATACGGCGAGGACGACGACTCGGTCGAGGCCGCGATATATGAGCTTGAATCGCTCAAGCGCCGCTACCACAGACTCCTGAAGCTCGCAAAGCAGGAGGGACTTGAAAGCAGCGACATAGCCGTCTGCTACAAACTGGAATGAGGGGATAGCCTTGTCAACAGGAATGAAAACGGTTCTTATAATATTTCTCGCTGCCGCCGCGCTCGCGATAACGGTGTTTGCCGTGACGAACAGGCGCGGCTTTTCGGCGCTGATACTCAACGCGATAGGCGGCGCGGTGGCGCTGTTCGCCGTCAATATCGCGGGGCTCGCGACGGGGATACAGCTCTCCGTCAACCGCTGGTCGCTCGGCGCGGGCGCGCTGCTCGGCGTGCCCGGGGTGATATCGATGCTGGTGCTCGATATCGTTTTCAAATAAATTAAAATGAAGCCGCCCGCGGGCTGAAAAGAGCATTTTTGCGGGCAGCTTATAAAAAAATCAATTTTTTTAAAATTATGCTTGACATTCGCGAGGCGTTCATATATAATAGGCTCTGCTGAACGGGAAAGACCGAAAATTCAGCTCAAATGGACGCTTAGCTCAGCTGGTAGAGCATTCGCTTGACGTGCGAAGGGTCAGCGGTTCGAGTCCGTTAATGTCCACCATAAAAACCGAGCTTTCCCGTTTCGGAAAAGCTCGGTTTTTCTTTTTGGAAACTATTTTATCGGTATATATATTGCAGAGAGCTTTGCCGCCCTGTTTTTGTGCGGTTTCCTTTGAACGTGACAACCACTCACGGCGGGCGGCCGCGCTTTTATGCGGCGTTTTTGCTTTCGGCTCGTTGTTTTTTTACCGTTTTTCATTGTCTGTGCATTTTGCACAAGTTTCATTTCAAACATTTGTTACTGTTGGCTTGTTGTAATCAAAATTCACAAATGATATAATGAAATGGGTTGTCTTTGACACGAGGAGACGGTGTGATGAAATTTGCTTTAAAAAGGCCGTTGCGTCAATTCTTTCGGCGGCGATATTCGCGGGCGGAGTCTTTTCGGTCTCGGCGGCCGAAGGGCTTTTTGAAGCCGAGCGTCAGTCGTCGGTCGAAATAAGCTTTCCACCGACGGGCAGGGGAATTATAAATTCACCTTAAACGACCTTTACGGTCCCGGCGAATATCTCTTTGTTTTTGACGGCGTGACCGAAATTTCGGCAAAGGGGAGCGAAAAAGGATTTATCTATGCCGACGGCGCAGCGGAAAAAGGCCTTTTTTCCATGAAAATCGCCTTTTCGGGCAAAGCGTCCGAGCCGCTTGCCGACCCTTCTGCCGAGGGAGCACCACCAACACTGTCAAACAAGGCCACCGACGCCGAAAAGGCGCGGGCGAAGGAAGTTTACGACACCTATATAACCGACCTTGAAAAATTCCCGTCGAAAATGAAGATAGGCGACAGCGAATACGTCGGCTTTTCAAGCGGAGATTTTACAAAAATCTCTCAAAAAACCGAGACCCACGAGGTCACAAAAAGCGAGAACACCGAAATCGAGCTTTTGCATAAAAGCGGTCTTACATTTACTTTAAAGACGGTTTTTTATCCCGATTATACCGCCTTTGACTGGGTCATATATTTCACAAACATTACCGCGGCGAATTCCCCGACCGTCACCGACATAAGCCCCGCCGAGCTTAAATTCGAGGGCGAAAACCCCGTTATTCTCACAAGCTGCGGCGACACCGAGGCCGCCACCCAATCCACCGCGCCCTTTATTCCCCGCTCCTTTGAGCTTGAAGAAACCCCGTCGCTTTCCTTTTGCCCCTCAAGCGGGCGCTCCACCGAGGTGGGCTTTCCCTATTACAATTTCGAATACGGCGACAAAGGCGTGCTTCTCACCACAAGCTGGGCGGGACAATGGCAGACCGATTTTGAATATTCAAAGGGCGTCACCTCCTTTTCGGGACGTCAGCAGACCTTCAATTCCTATCT
>URYV01000045.1 GCA_900552285.1 uncultured Oscillospiraceae bacterium | reverse complement strand
GCTTCATCGCCGCCGTTGCGGATGCCGCGGCGGAGTTCACGCCGCCGGATCCCTGACAAGCAAAGACCTCCTGTTTCGGTACATCGGTACCGCGGCAGGAGGTCTTATATTTTTTTACTTATTTGCACGGAAAATGCGGCATTTTCACTTTTTGCCGAATATTCCTTTCGGGTCCTTAAAAACAAGAACAATAAGCCATGCGATAAATCCGATGACAACCGCCGCAAGTCCGAGAATCAAATCATTCAGCACTTCCGACGGCTCGGGTGAAAAGTAATCGGCTCTAAGCTCTATGTATTCGGCAATAAAATCCACAAACCACATAAGTGTTGCGCCCCAGAAAATAAGCGAAAGGGTGCCGAGACGATAAAGATTTCTGTTTTCGTTCATGTACCAAACAACCGTCGAAACGGCGGCTGCCGCGGCAGTTACAAGCATCGTCATTTAACGTTCCTCCGGTTAAGCCTTTGAGCAAGCGGTGTCTTTTTCGGATTTTTTCAGCTTTGCGTCGACAAAAAGACAGGCAGCGCCCCAAACGGCCGTTACAAGAGCTGCCATGGAAACGCCGACCGTGGCCATTTCATAAAGCATTTCCCTTGTGTCGTCGGGGCTCATCATTGCCGTCAAAAACGGCGGGAAGGGCTGAATTTCTCCGTGCCAAATATGCTCGAAAACGAGGAGCAAAACACCGCCCCACAAAAGTCCCACAAGCCAAGAAAGCTTTCTTGAAAAGGAAACCCTTGAAGATTTTTCCTTTACGGTATCTGTCTTTACGTCTCCTTTAAATTCAATTTTCTTTTCTCTTTTCTTTGCCGCTGCGTACAAAGCGGTGACAACGACCGCCTCTGCCGCAGGAACCAATACACAAGCCATATTTTTCTCCTTTAATTGTTCCAAGAATTTATCTGTTCTCTGAGCCAGTTTGCAAAAGCCTCTGTTCCCTCTCCCGTTTTTGCGCTTATAAAAAATATTTCGCACTTGGGGTTGAGCTTTTTAATGCGCTCGGTGACCTTGTCGAAATCAAAGTCAAACACGCTCACCGTGTCGATTTTATTTATGAGAACGCAGTCGCACACCGAAAACATCAGCGGATATTTCAGCGGTTTGTCGTCTCCCTCGGGAACCGACAAAATCATCGCGTTCTTGCTTGCTCCCGTGTCAAATTCTGCGGGGCAAACCAAATTTCCCACATTTTCGAGCACAACAAAATCAAACTCGTCGGCGCCGAAGCTGTCAAGCCCTTGCTTTGTCATACCTGCGTCAAGATGGCACATTCCGCCGGTGTGCAGCTGAATCGAGCGCACACCCGCCTGCGAAATGGCCGCCGCGTCAACATCGCTGTCGATGTCGGCCTCCATAACCCCCATTTTATACTCGTCCCGAAGCGCCTCGGCAATTCTTTTGAGGGTCGTGGTCTTTCCGCTGCCGGGAGACGACATAAGATTCAAAAGAAAGGTTTTGTCCTTTTTCAGCCTTTCTCTGAGCTTGTCGGCCTCGCGGTCGTTGTTTTCAAAGACCGAGCGTTTGATTTCTATTACCTTGTAATCCTTCATGATATTTCCGTCCAATCCTGTAATCGGTGATTATTTGCCCTCGGAAACGGCTCTTTCCATGGCAAGCTTGTAGTCTTTCTGATATGTAAATATCTCGTTTTTATACGGATTTGTCTTTGTTTCAATCGCTCTCTTATAAATCATTGCGAGCACGACAACATTAACCGCAAGGGCAAGAATCGCAATAATACCCTGTGCTCTCGGGTCGGCTCCGGCGGGGGCGACGGCGGAATTCATGACATACCCATCGGGATAAACCGACGGATAAACCGAAAATTTGTTGCTTAACATAAAGCCCGGGACGATCTGAGCAAACATACACCAAAGCGCGAGTGTGTTGGCGCGGTTTTGAATCCATCCGCCCTTGTTCCAAAGAGCATTTGCAAAGGTGGGCGCAAGAAGCAGCGCAAGGCCGCAATACCAACTGTGGGTGGGAAGATTGTTGTATGTATATTCGAAATTCCAAATGTCATAGGCAAGTATATAGCACCATGTCATGTCGGGCCAAAGCATATCTTTTTTGTCCTTCGACTGATAAATGCCCCACCAGCCGGTCATACACAGAATGTTTATTATGCCCGCAATGCCGTTGACCCAGTTCCACCAGCCGCCGTATATCCATACTCCCTCGTTCGAAAACCACCACGCGGAGCCGGTTTCCCGAAGAGCCGCAGCGCCCTTTATGGCAGATTCGAAATCGGAGGCGACGGCAATAAGAATATTTATCGCAACAATTAAAAACGGGAAAACCTTAAACCAATCGGTTTTTCCGATACCCCATTTATATTTAAGGAGCATGAAGCCGATACATCCGATTGTGGCCGCATAGAGCTTGGCATAATGGAACCAGCCGTTCATGTGCAGATAGGTCGGATTGTTAAGCGCCCACTCGGCGCCGTTTTGAACCCCGATGGCAATGGCGGCAAAATATACCGTCAAAGCTGCCGGCACGACAATAAAGCAGAAAATTCCACCCGCCTTGCTGCGTCTCGCGATCTCATTAAGCAAAATGAGACCCATAAACACCAAAAACCAACCGAGCAGCTGAGTAACAGCCGCGTCACCGTAAATGTGATAAAACATTTTTCGTTTCTCCCTCAATTTTTTCGACTCAAATCGAGTCCTTTAGTATAGTAGCATTTAAATATGACATAGTCAACATTAAATTTTAACAAACCGTTGACATTTTTCACATCGGTATGTAGAATATAATAGAAAAATGTCAAAGGAGAACTGTGTCATGCCCAAAAGATATGAATATGTTACACCTCCGAGCTTAGGTGAAAAAAATCCCCGCCCCAAGGTTTTGGCGGTCGGCAAAAAAATCACCGACGTCATAAAACATAAAATCAAAGGCGTTACGTCCGACGACGCCGAATATTGGGGTCTTTCGGAAATTTTGACCGACGATATGTGCGACGTGGTTTTGGCCATGGATCTTCGCAAGCCCATGACCTTTGACAAAATCGCAAAAAAGACTCCGCAGTTTTCAAAAGAAAAGCTTCAGCAGCTTCTCGACGAATTGAGCTATGTGGGAATTCTCGAATATGACTACGGTTATCACTATGACCACAACGGCAGAACCGCTCCCCAAAGCGAGAGAAGATATATTCTGCCCATGTTTGTTCCGGGATCTGCCGAGCTTTTAAACATACACGAGCTGCCCCCGAACGGCGAAAACAAGCGGCTTGAAGATCACCCCGAGCTTGCCTCGTTTTTTGAGCGCATGACCTTTGTTCCCCTTGCCGGAATCACACATATGGTTCCTCAGGGAGGAGCGGGCGTCGGAATGCACGTTATTCCCGTTGAGAAAGCCATTTCCATGGAAAACGGCGTCATGGATATTGAACAGCTTTCCTATTGGCTTAAAAAATACGAAGGCCACATAGGCGTGGCCCGCTGTTCCTGCCGCGCCTCCCGAGCCGCTCTTGACGAGGGATGTGCCGACGACGACTACGGCTGGTGCATCGGAGTAGGCGATTTTGCCGATTACTGCCGCGAAACCCACAAGGGGCACGACATAACCTATGACGAAGCCATGGAAATTCTCAGAAACGCCGAAAAGAACGGCTTTGTTCATCAAATCACCAACATTGACGGCGAAAACAAAATTTTCGGCATATGCAACTGCAATGTAAACATCTGCAACGCTCTGAGAACATCTCAGCTATTCAACACGCCCAATCTCTCCCGTTCGGCTTATACCGCAAAGGTTGAGGCAAAGGACTGCGTTGCCTGCGGAAAATGCGTCGAATACTGTCCCGCCGGTGCGGTCAGACTCGGTCAAAAGCTATGTACAAAGCAGGGCGAGGTTGTCTATCCGAGGAGAACCCTGCCCGAGCAGTCCTCTCTCAAAGAATATCTGAATTGGAAGGAAGATAAGTGGGAAGAGGAATACCGCGACAAAAACAGAATCAATTGTTATGACACCGGAACGGCGCCGTGCAAAACGGCCTGTCCCGCCCACATTGCAGTTCAGGGATATTTGAAAATGGCTGCTCAGGGCAGATACAAAGACGCTCTCGCGCTTATAAAAAAGGATAACCCCTTCCCCGCCATTTGCGGCAGGGTGTGCAACCATAAATGCGAGGATGCCTGTATGCGCGGTACCGTGGATCGCGCCGTTTCCATCGATGCGGTGAAGAAATTCATTGCCGAACAGGATTTGAAGGCCGAAACAAGATATGTTCCCGAGGTTGTTATAGCCTCAAACAGATATGATCATTGGGAACAGAAAATCGCCGTTATCGGTGCCGGCCCGGCCGGACTTTCCTGCGCCTATTACCTTGCGACCAAGGGATATAAACCCACGGTTTTTGAAAAAAACGAAAAGCCCGGCGGAATGATGAGATACGGTATCCCGTCCTATAAGCTTGAAAAGGATGTTATAGACGCCGAAATCGACATCATAAAGGAACTCGGAGTCGAAATAAAATGCGGCATTGAGGTAGGTCGCGACATTACGCTCGGCGAGCTGAGAAAGCAGGGCTTTAAGGCCTTCTACATTGCCGTCGGCTGCCAGGGCGGCAGAATGGCAGGCGTTTGCGGTGAGGACGCCGCGGGCCTTGACATCGCGGTAAACTTCCTCCACGACGCCATTGAACACAACGACAGAAAAATCGACGGGGACGCCGTTGTCATAGGCGGCGGAAACGTTGCCGTCGACTGTGCGAGGACGGCTCACCGTTTCGGGGCGTCAAAGGTTTCCATGGTATGTCTCGAATCGAGAGAGACCATGCCCGCCTCCAAGGAAGAAATCGACGAGACCCTTGAAGAAAACATTGAGATCGTCAACGGTTTCGGCCCCAAGGAGGTTCTCAAGGACGAAAACGGAAATGTCAAAGCCGTTGTGTTCAAAAAATGTATTCGGACAATTGACCCCGAATCAGGTAAGTTTTCTCCTCTCTATGACGAAAACGATACGCTGGAAATTCCCGCAAAGAGGGTTATATACGCAATCGGGCAGTCGGTTGAATGGGGCGATATGCTAAAGGACGAAAATGTGGAATTCCACCACGGAAACTATCCCCTTGCCGACGGGCTCACCTTCCAGACCTCTCAGCCCGACGTTTTTGTGGGAGGCGATGTTTACACCGGTCCGAAATTTGTAATCAACGCCATCGAGGCGGGAAAATGCGCCGCCGAATCGCTTCACAGATACGTCCACCCCCATGCAAGTCTCACAATAGGCAGAAACCGCAGGGATTTCATCGAGCTTGACAAGGAAAACGCGGTTGTGGAAAGCTATGACAACGCTCCCCGTCAGCAGGCGGGATTTGACGAAAGCATCGACCGCACAACATCCTTCAGAGACGCCCACAAGACTCTCACCGAAGAGCAGGTCAAAATCGAAACGGCCCGCTGTCTCGGCTGCGGCGCTTCGGTTGTCGATCCCAACAGATGTCTCGGCTGCGGCGTGTGCACCACAAAATGCGAATTTGACGCAATACACCTTCACAGAGATCATCCCGATGCCTCAAAAATGGTTGTTGCCGAGGACAAAATGAAACACATTTTGCCCTATTTTGCCGGCAATGTGGCAAAGCTGACGGTCAAAAAGATTCCAAAAGAGGTAAAAGAATACGAAAAGAAGTATGTTGAATTCCGCAAATCGATCGGAAAAGATACCGGGAAATTTTAAGAGGTAAACCATGCACGAACTCGGCGTTGTATTTTACGTCATAGACGATGTTAAAAAGGTTGCCGCGGAAAACGATGTTGAGCACGTCCACAGCGTAACGCTTGAAATCGGCGAGGTTTCCACCGTCATTCCGGAATATCTCATCGATTGCTGGAACTGGGCGGTCAAAAAGCACGACATTCTGACCGATTGTAAGCTTTTGGTGGAAAGAATCGACGCAGTTACCTTTTGCAGAGACTGCAAGCGCGATTATCCGACCGTTAAATACGGCAAAATCTGTCCCTACTGCGGAAGCGAGGACACTTTTCTGCTTCGCGGAAACGAATTTAACATCAAAGAAATTCAAGTGACATAAATTTAAAATCACCGAAAGGAAATTTTCCCTTCGGTGATTTTTTCTACTTTATTTCCACGATTTTCACGTTCGCAAGGTCATATCCCGTTTCCCCCGCCGCGATTTCCTGAATTTGAAGCATATCGCTTTGGAGCAGACCGTCGGTTTTGACTATAACGCTGACCGACGACTCGTTTATCACGGCGGTACAGTTTTCAAAGCCCTTAGCCTTAACAAGGGTTTCGATATTATTTTCCTTTTCTCTGTAACCGCTGATCTTTACCATTTGTTCGCTTGCCTTTTGTGCCGATTCTCCGTCGGTTTTTACTCCCTCGGATATTTCCTTGAGTTCGCTTAGCTGTTTCGACCTGCTTTCTTCCCTGTCGGCCTTTGACTTTGCAAAATAGTCCTGTTCTGCCGCCGAATCGGAATCAACAAGCACCGCCTGACCGAGGGTTCCGCCGGCATATACATCTGTTACATTTTGGCTGCCGCCGTTTGACAGCCTCCAATTCAGATAAACCGCAAGAGC
Organism: uncultured Oscillospiraceae bacterium; assembly: GCA_900552285.1. Classification (GTDB taxonomy): domain Bacteria; phylum Bacillota; class Clostridia; order Oscillospirales; family Acutalibacteraceae; genus UMGS1484. The sequence continues at coordinate 3,796 of URYV01000045.1, read as the reverse complement.
CAAAATAAGTACCAGCGCCGCAAGAAGAAATTGCCTTTTGCCTATAATCAAACTTTTTTTCATGTGTGCCTTTCCTTTCGTTTTAAAATTTTCAGGTTGTAATCACGCCATGGGACTGACCCAAACTTTGGAGTCGCTTATGTCAAGAGCCGTGGTCACGGCCCGTTTTATCTCCCCCGAGACGGCCGAATTTGCTCCGCCCGCACATACAATCACCACCCCTCTGACCTTTGGCGCCCTTTTTGTCACCACAAGCGCCTGTTCTCCGTCTCCGGTGTCAATTATTATATATTCATTCTGACCGCTTTTCTTTACTCCTTCGGCATATTCTTCGGTTTTCGATGTCACCGATTTGTCGTCGGAGCTCTTTTCTTCCTTGGCATAAACATACTCGGAATCCTGCTCAAAAGTGATCATAACGCTGCATTTTCCCGCCCCGCTTATTTTTTCCACAAGCTTCGTGGTTTTTTGCTCCAGCTCTTTTTCATATTCCGAAAGACTTTGCTCACTTGATAAGTCGGTTTTGCCGCTTTTTTTGTCGGACGGAAAAAAAGACGATAAAAATATAAGTCCTATTCCTATAAAACCCGCGGCAATAAGCCATTTTGGCTTTATTTTGGAAAAATTAAATTTTTCGTTCAAAAAACTCATTCCGTCACCTCTGCAGAAATTCCCGTGAAATCATATATGTCGCTTTTGAGCTTTTCCTTTTTTTCGTTTTCACAGCGAGACACCACAACCCTTGCATACCCGTCCCTTTCAAATGACAGACTGATTATCCCGACGCCGAGATTTTCCGCAAGACTCTGTATCTGTGCGGCCGCCGCCTTTTCTCGCACCGTGGCCGTTTGAGAATTGACAAGACTCGAAAGCCCGGTATTTACGCTGCAGTCGGCATCAAAATTTTCAAAATCCTTTGCGGTTTTGGAAAAATCAACCTTTAAAATCGGAAGAACGAGACAGGCCGAAAGAAAAAGCGAAAGCAGAAATTTAACCGTCTTTGACACGCTCTTGTCCGAAAGACAAAGGGAAAGCGTTCCGCACAGAAAAGCTCCGCAGCAAACCGAAGTTACAACCGTTTTGACAGTATTCAAAAGTTTCCGCCTCCCATTATCATCACCGCAAGACAAATGGTAAAAAGCAACGCCGCCGAAACAACGACCGAAAGGAAAAGCCCCGCCCCCTCGGAAAGACCGCACAGCAGCTCACGGCATCTTTCCCTGCCGAAAATTCCCGCCGCCGCGGACATAAGCGAAAAGCTACCTTTCCAAAGAAGAAGCTGCACAAGCGACGGTAAAATCAACAATATTACGGCGCACATTCCGTATGCTCCCACCCCGGATTTCAAAACCGACAGACATCCCGCAACCGTACCCACAGCGTCGGTCATTGCTCCCCCCACCACGGGAACCGAGTTCGACAGAAAGAATTTTGCAGTTCGTGCCGTGAGCGAATCGGCCGAGGAATTTACCGCGCCGGTTATGCAAAGCAGCGAGGAAAAAACCGTCATTGCAATGCCGAGAGCCCAGAGAACCGCCCGTTTGACCGCCGCCACAAGTCCCGACAGCCTCAAATCATGCGAAAAGGCCGATGCAACCGAAAGAGCCACATACATTCCCGAAACGGGTGCCGCAACCGTTGATGCAAGAGCCGAAACCGCCTCCGCCGCACAAAAGGTCAGCGCGTTTACCGACGCCGAAAATGCGGTGTTTCCGAGGCTTAGAAGTATCCCGCAAAACACGGGTATAAAGGCAGCCATGAATGCGCTGCATACCTTTATCATTTCCACCGCCGACGCAATTGCCGAGCAAAAAGGCACGGCAGCCGCCGAACAAATACAAACCGCCGCGGCAAAGTCCGCCGTTTCGGAAACCGATGTTTTTCCGAAGGCCGAAAATGCCGAGCAAATCACAATAGCAAAGAAAACGACGGCAAGGGAAGAAACGGGAGACGTAAAGGAATTTTTTATTCTCTCCCAAATTTCTTTAAAAATCTTTTCAGCCGAAATGCCTTCGGAATTTATGTTTTTTGGGTCGGCTCCTATTTTTTCGAGAACTTTTACCGTTTCCTCGTCAAGATTTCCGCCGATTTCGCCCACGCCCGCCGCATCATAATATTCCGAATAAATTTCGGAAAAATCCTTTTGCTCGGCCGCCGAAACCCCGATTGACAAAATTACGGCAATCACGGCAGCCGCAACAACACTCACAATTCTCTTCATTTTTCTTCCTTAAATAAGGCCGAAAACGGCCGAAATTATACTTTCGAATATGGGCAGAGATAAAATTATCACCGTCACCCTGCCAAAAAGCTCGATTGCCCCCGAAAGCCCCTGCTGTCCCATATCCTTGCAAACATCGGACGCGAACTCACAAACAAGACATATTCCGAGACTTTTCAGCAAAATATCCGTCCACCCCTCTTTAAAAGGCGCGGATTTTAAAGCGTTTGAAATGTTATCAAAGGAATTTTTTATGGGCGAAACGCATAAAATCATCAATACACAGGCTGCAAAAGCAGACAGCACAAGAGCAGCTGTTTTGTTGTGCTCTTTAAGCGCGTTGACCGAAACGGCCGCAAGTATCGCAAGAGCCGCTGCGGATGTAACGCTCATAGCTCAAACACCGATTTTATGGTTTCAAAAAGTGCCGAAATCTGCTCAACAAGCATAAAAAGCACCACCACAAGCCCTGCAAGGGTCGTCATAAGCGCCTGTTCCTCCCTTCCCGAGCGCACGAGGATTTGGTTGAGCACGGCGACAATAATTCCGATTGCCGCTATTTTAAAAATCAAATTTACGTCCATTTTTTCACCGTCTTTACATTACAATTATCATTACCGCCGCACAAAGGCAGGCCGAAAGCGTTCTGGCCGGACCGGTTTTCTGCCGTTCATCCCTTTTTGCTTCATTTTCGGCCTCCTTAAGTCTTTCGACACATTGTCGGCAAAGCTTTATCTGATATTCCGAATCGCTTTTACCCATTTGCGAGAAGAAATCCACTAAAATCCTCTTATCCTCAACGGTAAGAGCGGAATTTTTATCGCTTTGGATTTTTAAGCATATCTGCTCAAAGGTCAAGACGTTTTTTAAAAAATCAATCTGTCCGAAACTTGCGCTTGCCGACGCCGCCTCGATTATTTCTCCAGCCTCCTTCGAGCAATAGCGAATTTCCGATTCGATAAAATCAATCAACGCCGACGCTCTTTCGAGAGCCTTCACCCTTTTGCCGTAAACCGACGACAGCATAAATCCCGCCGCCATAAGCGACAAACCTATAATAAGTCCTCCGAAAAATCTCATAAAAGAAGCTCCTTCACGGAATTTTTTTGCAGCAGACGCCCCGGTGCCGAAAAAAAGGCGACGCTTTCAAACACTCCGTTTTCCAAAAGCTCTCTTATGCCGTTCTTTTTCATCAGCTGCCCCGGCGTGCGCGCATGAGCGGTTGCAACGGCCGCAACGCCGCTGTTAAGCGCAAACATAAGCTGCCCGGCCGAGCTTTCGGAAATTTCGTCAAAGGCTATGTATTCGGGTGAAAGGGACCGTATTCCCATTTCACACAAATTTTTCGGCGCCCCGAAAAGTACGTCGGTGTTAACGCCCACATCACAGTATGTTCTCCCCTTATACATCGCCGATATTTCTCCCCTTTCGTCCACAAGAAGCACCCTTTTCGGTCTGCCGAAGCCCCCGTCGGATATAAGTCTGACGGCGTCTCTGAGCACGGTGGTTTTTCCGCAAAGGGGTATTGTGTAGCCGCCGTGCAGACTGCATCTGCCGTTGTTTGAGATGCTGTAA
>URYV01000044.1 GCA_900552285.1 uncultured Oscillospiraceae bacterium | reverse complement strand
GGCGTCGGAGGCCACGGGCTGATCGAAGACCGGCATGGGGGCCGGCGCGGAGTTTACCGAGGTTAAGTCGGTGCGCCCCGACGTTCTGATTATGGACGCATTTATGCCCAAAATGGACGCTCTCGGTGTGCTCAAACAGCTTGAGACAATGGAGGCGAGAAGCCGTCCGCTGACCATGGTAATGTCCACCGGAGGTAATGAAAAGTTAGAAGGAGAGCTGCTTTCATCCGGTGCGTCGTATTATCTTTTAAAGCCTGTCGATATGGACATGCTTGCCGAGCGCGTGGTTCAGCTTACCGGATGGAGAAAAGCCTCGGGACTGACCAAGGAGCAGGGCTCCTACATAACCGACACCGAGCTTGAAATGATGGTGACCGAAATAATTCATCAGCTCGGCGTTCCCGCTCACATAAAGGGCTATCACTATCTGCGGACGTCGATAATTCTTTCGGTCAGGGATTCCGAAATGGTCAATGCCGTTACAAAGCTGCTTTATCCCACCGTCGCAAAGCAGTATAAAACCACATCTTCAAGGGTGGAGCGGGCAATTCGCCACGCCATTGAGGTTGCTTGGGACAGAGGCGACATTGACACCCTTAATTCCTATTTCGGTTATACCGTAAATACCGGCCGCGGCAAGCCGACAAACAGCGAATTCATTGCGCTTATTGCCGACAAAATGAGATTAAGATTAAAGGCGGCGTAGTTGATTTATTATTCTGAAAATAATATTTAACCACAATATATGGTAAAAAGTCCCGGTTTCGGTGAAAAAACACGAAATTGGGGCTTTATTTTTTTCTGCCGGCGTGGTATAATAGCACAGTATGGATAGTCTATGAAAGTGTGCCCAAAGGAAATGCCGAAAGGGCGCGCGTTTCGACATTCCATTTAATTTAATTTTTACCTTTTGGTTTTGTTTTTGCGTTTTGCAAAGAAGTGTACTTTAAAAAAATAAACGGGAGTGCATAACTTGGACAAGTTTGTTATAAAGGGCGGAACCCCTCTTCGCGGCGAAGTTAATATAAGCGGAGCCAAAAACGCGGTGGTTGCCATTATCCCCGCCGTAATACTGTCGGACGGCGTGTGCGTGCTTGAAAACGTTCCGCGTATTTCCGACGTCAGAAACAGTCTCCGCATCCTTTCGGAAATGGGCGCGAAGGTCAGAATGATTGACGACAATACGGTTGAAATAGACCCGAAAAATATAAATTCCTACGTTGTTCCCCACGAAATCGCAAAGCTGATGCGCGCATCCTATTATCTTATCGGCGCGCTGCTCGGCAAGTTTTCCAAGGCAAAGGTTGCCATGCCCGGCGGATGTAATCTCGGTCCCCGCCCCATTGATCAGCATTTAAAGGGCTTTGAGGCGCTGGGTGCCGAAATTTCGGTGGACAACGGAATGATAGGCGTTTCGGCGCAAAGTCTTGTGGGAAGCCAAATTTATCTTGATGTCGTTTCGGTGGGCGCCACCTGCAACATTATGATTGCCGCCGCAAAGGCAAGGGGGCTGACGGTTATCGAAAATGCCGCCAAGGAGCCTCACATAGTCGATCTTGCCAACTTCCTCAATTCCATGGGCGCCGATATAAGAGGCGCCGGAACCGACGTCATAAAAATCCGCGGCGTTGAGTCGCTTCGCGGGACAACCTATTCGGTCATTCCCGACCAAATCGAGGCGGGAACCTTTATGGTCGCCGCCGCCGCAACGGGCGGAGACGTTGTCGTAAAGAACGTCATCCCAAAACACCTTGAATCCATAAGCTCAAAGCTCATCGAGGCCGGTGCAAAGGTCATCGAGGGCGATGATTGGGTGCGCGTCTATACCGACGGTCCGCTGTCCCAATGCGTCATAAAGACGCTGCCTCACCCCGGTTTTCCCACCGATATGCAGCCCCAGTTTTCCACCCTTCTTTCGGTTGCAAAGGGGACAAGCGTTGTCAGCGAGGGTATTTGGGACAATCGTTTTAAATATGTGGACCAGCTCACCAAAATGGGCGCCAACATTCAGGTCAACGGCAAGGTGGCGGTTATACAGGGGGTTGAAAAGCTCACGGGAGCCTGCGTGCGCGCCGACGATTTGCGTGCGGGAGCCGCCATGCTCATTGCCGGCTGTATGGCCGAAGGCGTCACCGAAATCGAAAGTATACATTATATCGAACGCGGATATGAAAAGGTGGTCGAGAAATTCAAAAATCTCGGAGCCGACATAAAGCGCATTACAATGCCCGATCCTGTCGAGCGGGCGGTTTGAAGAATACAAACCCTTTTCCGTTTTTGGCGAAAGCACGCCGCTTAAGGAAAAGGATTTGTTTTTAAAGGAGTTTTGTTATGGCAAGGGTTTGCCAACTTTTCAGCGGCAGCAGCGGAAACAGCACCTTTATCGGAAATTCCGACGGAGGAATTCTTGTGGACGCGGGAGTGAGCGCAAAACGGCTGTCGGCGGCGCTGACCGAGCGGGGGATAGACCCCGAAAGCCTTTCGGGAGTGTTTGTCACCCACGAACACGGCGACCATATTGCGGGTGTCAGGGTCTTTTGCTCAAAATATAACATTCCGCTTTTTGCCACAAGGGGAACGCTGGAAATTCTCGAGCGGGACGGCCATATAAACGGAAAATTCAAAACCGTGGAGCTTGACTACGGCGAAATCGAGCTTGACGGGTATAAGATAAAAAATTTCAGAACCTCTCACGACAGCGCCGAAAGCTGCGGATATAAGGTCGAGCTTCCCGACGGAAGAAAAGCGGCGGTTTGTACCGACCTCGGCTTTGTCAGCGAGGAGGTAAAAAAAGCTCTTTGCAAAACCGATTTGCTTGTTTTTGAGTCAAATCACGATATAGATATGCTTAAAACGGGAATATATCCCTATTCTTTAAAACAGCGTATCATGAGCCCCATCGGGCATCTTTCAAACGACGCCTGTGCCGACGCGCTTCCGCTTTTTGTAAAAAACGGAGTCACAAGGATAATTCTTTCCCATTTAAGCGAGCACAACAACCTCCCGATTTACGCAAAAAAAGCGGCGGTTTCCTCCTTGCTTTGCGAGAATATGAGGGAAGGGACGGATTACCTTCTCACCGTCGCAAAAAAGCAGGACGGGGAAATGACGGTTTTTTAAAGGAGAACTATGCAGAATATTTACATAGCGGCCGTGGGAAAACTAAAGGAAAAATACCTGCGCGACGCCTTTGCGGAATATGAAAAACGGCTGTCGGCCTTTTGCCGCTTCCGCGTTATCGAGATTGACGAGGAACGGCTGCCCGATAAGCCGAGCGAGGCCGAAATAAAAAACGGAATAGAAAAGGAAGCCGACAGAATTTTAAAGAAAATTCCCGAAAACCGTTTTCTTGTGTCGCTCTGCGTTGAGGGCGGTCAGATGTCGTCGGAGGAATTCGCCGACACGGTAAAAAAAAGTGCCGTTGACGGTTTTTCAAATCTTGTGTTTGTCATCGGCGGGTCATTCGGGCTTTCCGACCGTATAAAAAAGCAGTCGCAAAAGCGTCTTTCCTTTTCAAAAATGACCTTTCCGCATCAGCTTTTCAGGGTCATGCTTTCCGAGCAAATCTATCGTGCCGAGCAAATCATCAACGGCGGAAAATATCATAAATAGGAGTGAGAAATTTGGCGAGAAAAAAGGAATACAACGACGACAGCATATCGTCTCTCAAGGGCGCCGAACAGGTCAGATACCGTCCGGCGGTTATATTCGGTTCCGACGGAATTGAGGGCTGCGAGCACTCGGCCTTCGAAATAATTTCCAACTCCATAGACGAGGCGCGCGAGGGCTTCGGAAATAAAATCGTCGTGACAATGTATTCGGACAATTCCATAGAGGTCGAGGATTTCGGCCGCGGAATTCCCGTGGGATATAATAAAAAGGAAGAAAAATTCAACTGGGAGCTTCTTTTCTGCACCCTTTACGCCGGCGGAAAATATAACAATTTAAGCGGCGACACCTATGAATATTCCCTTGGACTCAACGGTCTCGGCCTTGCCTCGACCCAGTTTGCCTCGGAATATATGGACGCCGAAATAAAGCGTGACGGGAAAAAATACACCCTTCATTTTGAAAAGGGCGAATGTGTCGGCGGACTTCGCGAGGAGGATTACGGCGGGCGGTCAACCGGAACAAAAATCCGCTGGAAGCCAGATCTTGAGGTTTTTACCGAAATTGACATTCCCGTCGAATATTTCAAGGATGTGCTCAAAAGGCAGGCGGTGGTCAACGAAAACGTCACCTTCCTTTTGAGGCAGCAAAACGGCCGCAGTTTTGACGTGTATGAATTTTGCTATAAAAACGGAGTTACCGACTATGTCAACGAAATAGCCGGCGACAAGGCGCTGACCTCGATTCAGACGTGGGAAACCGAAAGAAGCGGAAGGGACCGCGAGGATCTTCCCGAATATAAGCTCAAGGTCAAGGCGTCGCTTTGCTTTTCAAACATTGTAAACCGCAAGGAATATTTCCACAATTCCAGCTTTCTCGAAAACGGCGGAGCCCCCGAAAAGGCGGTCAAAAGCGCCTTTGTTTCCCAAATCGACGCCTATATAAAATCCGCCGGAAAGTATCAGAAAAACGAAAGCAAAATCACCTTTCAGGACGTGGACGAGTGCCTTGTGCTGGTCATTTCCTCCTTCTCCACCCAAACGTCCTATGAAAATCAGACCAAAAAATCCATAACAAACAAGTTCATCCAAGAGGCCATGACCGACTTTTTCAAGCATCAGCTTGAGATTTACTTTATCGAGAACCGCACCGAGGCCGAAAAAATCGCCGAGCAGGTGCTCATAAACAAGCGTTCGAGAGAAAAGTCGGAAAAGGAGCGGCTCAACATTAAAAAGACCCTCCAATCCAAGGCCGACATGACAAACAGGGTCAAGAAATTTGTCGACTGCCGCTCGAGGGACACCTCCGAAAGAGAGCTGTTCATCGTGGAGGGTGACTCGGCTCTCGGCTCCTGTAAGCTTGCCAGAGACCCTGATTTTCAGGCCGTTATTCCTGTTAGGGGAAAAATTCTCAACTGCCTCAAGGCCGATTACGGCAGAATTTTCAAAAGCGACATCATAACCGACCTACTTAAGGTGCTCGGCTGCGGCGTTGAGGTAAAGGCCAAGGCCAACAAGGACCTTTCCAATTTTGATATATCAAAGCTGCAATGGAATAAGGTCATTATCTGCACCGATGCCGACGTGGACGGGTTTCAGATAAGAACCCTTATACTGACCATGTTTTATAGGCTGACCCCGACTCTTATAGAGCAGGGCAAGGTGTATATTGCAGAGACCCCTCTTTTTGAAATACGCACCAAAAAGCAGACCTATTATGCCTATTCCGAGCGGGAGAAAAACGATGTTCTTTCTTCCATCGGAGACGAGAAGATAGAAAGTATTCTGCGCTCCAAGGGTCTGGGCGAAAACGAACCCGACATGATGAATCTCACCACCATGAATCCCGCCACCCGCCGCCTTATCAGGGTCATGCCCGACGACGCGAAAAAGACAAGCGATATGTTTGATCTGCTGCTCGGGGACAATCTTGAGGGACGTAAGGAATTTATTGCCAAGGAAGGCAGCAACTATATCGACATGGCCGACGTGTCATAAATAAAAAACAAACGGAGTTGAAACAGTTTGGCGCCGAAAAAGAAAAAGAAAACCGAAAATATGCGTGAAAAAAATCTCAACGCAACCATAATAGGCTCGGGTCTTGTGGTGGAACAGCCGGTGGCCGAGACGCTGGAAGTCAACTATATGCCCTATGCCATGAGCGTTATTGTCTCCCGCGCCATTCCCGAAATAGACGGATTTAAGCCGGCTCACCGAAAGCTGCTCTACATGATGTATGATATGGGGCTTTTAAAGGGGAGCTTTGTTAAATGCGCCAACATCGTCGGTCAGACCATGAAGCTCAACCCTCACGGCGACGCCGCCATATACGATACCCTTGTGCGCCTTTCCAGAGGCAACGAAACGCTGCTTCACCCTTATATCGAGTCAAAGGGTTCCTTCGGTAAGGCCTATTCAAGGGACATGGTGCCCGCCGCCTACCGTTATACTGAGGCCTGTCTTGCGAAAATTTCATCCGAGCTTTTTGCCGACATTTCCAAGGATACGGTGGATTTCGTCGACAACTATGACGCCTCCATGAAGGAGCCGACTCTGCTGCCGGTTACGTTCCCCTCGGTGCTTGTAAACGCAAACACCGGCATTGCGGTCGGTATGGCAAGCTCGATATGCTCCTTTAACCTGACCGAGGTGTGCGAAACGACCATAAGATTTCTCCGCGACCCGGATTTTGACATAATCGAAACGCTTCCCGCTCCGGATTTTCCCGGCGGCGGCACGGTCATGTATGACCGTGAGGAAATGAAAAAGATTTTCGAAACCGGCCGCGGCGGATTTAAGGTCAGAGGACGATATACCTATGATAAAAGCTATAACTGCATAGATATAACCGAAATTCCTCCCACCACAAACTGCGAAAGTATAATCGAAAAGGTCATTGAGCTTGTAAAGCTTAAAAAGGTGACCGAGATAAACGACATTCGCGACGAAACCGGCCGCGACGGAATGAAAATAACCATCGACCTTAAAAGGGGAGCCGATCCCGACAAGCTCATGCAGAAGCTTTATAAGCTGACCCCTCTCGAGGACACATTCTCCTGTAATTTCAACATTCTCATTGCGGGAACGCCGAGAGTTCTCGGGGTCAGACAAATTCTTGAGGAATGGGTCGCCTTCCGAAGCCAATGCGTCAAGCGCAGGGTTTATTTTGACCTTAAAAAGGCAAAGGATAAGCTCCACCTTTTAAAGGGACTTTCCAAAATTCTTCTCGACATTGATAAGGCTGTGAAAATTGTCAGAGAAACCGAGGCCGAAAGCGAGGTTGTGCCAAACCTCATGATCGGTTTCGGAATCGACGAAATTCAGGCCAATTACGTCGCCGAGATAAAGCTGCGCCACCTTAACAAGGAATATATTCTCAACAGACTGAGCGAAATCGACGGACTTGAGGAAAGCATACGGGACATGGAGGATCTGTTGTCCAAAAGCTCCCGCATAAAATCGGTGATTATTTCCGAGCTTAAAGAGGTAATTAAGAAATACGGCCAGCCCAGAAAAACCGAAATCGTCTTTAAAACCGAGGAAAACGACGCCGAGTATGAGGAAAAAATTCCCGATTACCCCGTCACGCTTTTCTTTACCAAAGAGGGCTATTTCAAGAAAATCACGCCCCAGTCCCTTCGTATGAGCGGGGAACAAAAGCTTAAGGACGGCGATGAAATCGTCGAAACCGCCGAAACGACAAACGATGTCGAGCTTATGTTCTTTACGAACAAGTGTCAGGTTTATAAGACCCGCGCCGCCGCCTTTGCCGATTCAAAGGCAAGCCTGCTCGGCGATTATGTGGCTTCAAAGCTTGAAATGGAGGAAGGGGAGACGGCAATATATATGGCCGTTGTGCCCGAATATAAGGGCAGTATGCTCTTCTTCTATGAAAACGGCAAGGTGTCAAAAATCGACCTTGCGGCTTATGAAACCAAGACAAACCGCAAAAAGCTTATAAACGCATACAGCGACAAATCGCCGTTGACGGCGGTTTTCATGGCTGCCGAGGACGGCGAGTATCTGCTTCATTCTTCAAACGGGCGTATGCTGCTCTTTAATTCGGCGGCCATAAACGTCAAAACCACCAAAAACACCCAGGGGGTGGCGGTCATGACCCAGCGCAAGGGCCATCGCCTCATGAAGGTTGAGCCCTATGTTGAGGGCAGTCTGCTTTCGCCCCACCGCTATCGCACAAAGACCCTGCCCTCTGCCGGAAGCATCATGAAGGCCGAGGAAAAGGGCGAGCAAATGTCGCTTATATAACTTTTGTGTGTCAAAAAATTGCTTTTTAAAATAAAAAAGCGCTTTCTTTCGGAAGCCGCTTCAAAGGGAAGTGTCTGCCGTTCCGCCGCGAATTTTTCCGCAGAGGTTAAAGAAAACGCTGCGGAAAAAAACAGCAAACGCGCTTTTGTCATTCCCGCATAAGTATTATATCCGAATTTTTCGGATATATCGATTCTTTTAAAAAAATGTCTTGATTTTTCTGTTTGTATATGGTAGAATACACAGGATGTTAAGAAACTTTTCGGAGGTATAAATATATGAAGGCTGTTGAAATTATTTTGGGCGTGCTGCTCATTCTCTTTGCACTCGTTATTATTGCCGTTATTTTGCTTCAGGAGGGCAGAAGATCCGGTGTTGCCGGCGCGGTAAGCGGCGGTGCCGACACCTTCCTTTCCAAGAACAAGGCTCACACTCTTTCGGCCAAGCTTCAGAAGATCACCAAATACATCACCGTTGTGTTTATGCTCCTCGTTATTGCTGCCGATGTGATTTCCATTCTCGGCAAATAATTTTAAGATTAAAAGTCGCAGGCGTCCTTTCGGGCGCCTGTTATTTTTTTCAGACAAGCCGCATATTATTAAAAAAAGCCTTGGAGGAATAATAATATGCAAACAGCTGTGAAATACGGATGCGTCGGATTTGCGGTGGCGGCGGGAATACTTTTGCTTGTGGCGCTTTTTAAAAACGGAAAACCCCTGCGGACCCTTTTTTGGTCGGGAACGGCAGGGGTTATATGTCTTGCTTTTGTGTGTTTTTTCGGGAAATATGCCGGCACGGCGGTGGCCTTTAACGGCTATTCCCTCGGAATTTCCTTTTTCGGCGGAGTCCCCGGAGTTATTGGGCTTGTCGTTGCGTCAAGCCTTCTCGGAATGTGAATTCAGATTGCCACGGGAACCTTTTTCCCGAGCTTGTGGAATTCATAGTCCTCCACAATAAAATCGTCAACGGTGAAATCGTAAAAATCCTTGACGTCGGGATTGAGCCGAACCTTGGGAGCCTTAAAGGGCTCCTTTTCCATTACCCCTTTGACAAGGTCGATGTGGCGGTCATAAATGTGAGCGTCGGCGATGACGTGAACAAATTCGCCGGGCTCAAAGCCGGTCACCTGAGCCAGCATAAGGGTCAGAGCGCTGTACTGACAAACGTTCCAGTTGTTTGCCGTCAGCATGTCCTGAGAGCGCTGATTGAGTATTGCGTTGAGCTTGTTTCCCGTGACATTAAAGGTCATGCTGTATGCGCAGGGGTAGAGATGCATTTCGTGCAAATCGGCATGATTGTAGATGTTGGTCATAATGCGGCGGGAACGGGGGTTGTTTTTAAGGTCGTAAATCACCCGATCCACCTGGTCGAAATCCCCTTCGGCATATTTGTGCTTTATGCCGAGCTGATAGCCGTAGGCCTTTCCTATCGACCCGCTTTCATCGGCCCAGGAATCCCAAATATGACTGTTGAGGTCGTGAACGTTGTTGGACTTTTTCTGCCATATCCAAAGGATTTCGTCGATGGCGGCGGTGTAGTTTATCTTGCGGAGCGTCATGAGGGGGAATTCCTTTTGCAGGTCATAGCGGTTGACCAGGCAAAATTTCTTGACGGTGTGGGCGGGGGCGCCGTTGTCCCATTTGGGACGAACCTCAAAGTCGGTGTCCCACACGCCGTTTTCCAGTATATCCCGGCAGTTTTTTACGAAAATTTCATCAGCATAAGACATATTATCACTCCTTATTAAGCTCGTCGAGGGTCAGTCCGAAGGCGGGAAGGAATTCCTTTATAAAAACGTCGGCCTCGGGAAGACCCAAATCTTTAATGTGTCTGAGGGTGGATTTTTCGGCTTCTCTGAATTCGGGATTTCCCATTTTCCGCTCGTCGGTGCATTTTATGAGAGCCGAAATTTTGTCGGCCGCCTTGCAAAGCTGCCAAAGCTCGGCGTCATCATCTCTTTTTGAGAAAAACGGTTCATATTCCTCTCGCAAATCCTCGGGAAGCATGTTGAGAAGCCTGAGACTTGCCTCGTTTTCAAGCTGTTTGTAGGCCGTTTTAATGTCGGAATTATAATATTTCACGGGGGTGGGAAGATCGCCCGTTATAATTTCGCTGCTGTCGTGAAGCAGCCCGATGACTGCGGCGCGGTCGGCGTCGGCGTTTCCGCCGAAACGCTTGTTTCTTATGGTGGCAAGACAGTGGGCGATGAGGGCCACCTCAAGACAATGCTCGCTTAAGGTCTCCTCTCGGGAATTTCTCATAAGCGCCCAGCGGTTGATGTATTTCATGCGAAAGAGCATGGCGAAAAAATTACTTTGTTTCATGAATATTCTCACAATCCTTTGGGTCATTATATCATGGTTTGCAAAAATCCGCAAGGCGACATTTAAAAAAGAAATTGTATAAAAACACCCCTGCGGGAAAATCTCCGCAGGGGTGAAACTCGTTTAAACGAAATTATTTGATGGGAAGAACGGTAATCTTTCCGACTGCATACTGCAGAACGGCCAGAGCGTCGGTAACGCTGACGCCTTCGGTACCGTCAACATCGGCGGCCTTGGCAAAATTGTCGGCGAGGACTATTTTGCCGACCGAGTGCTGAAGAACCATAAGAGCGTCGGTAACGGTAACTTCTCCGTCGCCGTCAACATCGCCGTAGCTGCGGGCCTTGGGCCGAGAGCTGTCCCGGCAGCACCGGGTGGTGCTGT
>URYV01000043.1 GCA_900552285.1 uncultured Oscillospiraceae bacterium | reverse complement strand
GCACATATTATTTTTCCGTCCGTCACCTCTTTGAGTGAGGTTTCAAGATATGTCGGGACTTTATTAAGCGCAAACCATTCTCTCAAATATGAGGAGTTTGCGAGACATACGCCGGTCTGACTTACGAGATCGTCCTTCATTTCTACGATAATCGGCGTTTTGCCCATGAGAGCAAGCTCATATGCGATTTCCGAGCCGGTCAGTCCCCCGCCTATAACGGCAACTCTTTCGCCGACCTGCTTTCCGAGAAGAAAGTCGCAGGCCTCAATCATTTTTTCATGTCCCGGGACATTTTTAAGAACTCTCGCGACGGCACCGGTAGCAATGATAACAGGCTCGTTTCCGAATAAGGAAATGTCCCGAACCTCGTCATTGAACCGCACTTCAACATTCAGCTTTTTCATCTGACGCTCATACCACTTGAGCAGATCACGAAGCTTACCCTTGTAGGACTCGGCACCGGCAGCAATAAACGCACCGCCAAGCCTGTCGCTCTTTTCGTGAATAATCGGCTTGTGACCGCGGAGCACAAGCACTCTTGCGGCTTCCATACCCCCTATTCCGCCGCCGACAATGTGAACGGTTTTAGGATTTTGTGTCTTTTTTATGTAATGCTTATCCCATTGCATCATTTCGGCATTTACGGCACATCTTGCAAGATGAAGGCTGTCGGAAAGTGACTGGTCGTTGGGAACGCCCTTGTAGTGGCACATATTGAAGCAACCGTTGTGACACAGAATACACGGACGTATATCCTCGTTTTTATCGTTCATAAGCTTTGTTACCCAAGCCGGGTCTGCAAGGAACTGACGGGCAAATCCCGCGCCGTCAAGCTTTCCTTCCGAAACGGCCCGAGCCGCAACCTCGGGGTCAAGCCGTCCGGCACATACCACGGGAATGTCCACAAAATTCTTTATGTGCTCAACATCGGCAAGATTGCAGTTCTCGGGCATATAAACGGGAGGATGAGCCCAATACCATGCGTCATATGTTCCGTTATCACAGTTAAGGCAATCATATCCCGCGTCCTGAAGATATTTTGCCGCCTTTTCCGACTCTTCCATATCGCGGCCGGCTTCGACATAATCCTCTCCGGGCAGCGCTCCCTTACGGAAGCCTTTGGTTTTTGAAATGACGCTATAACGGAGCGAAACGGGGAAATCATCTCCGCAGACCGCCTTAATCGCCTTTACGATTTCAACGGGAAAACGGTATCTGTTTTCAAAGGAGCCGCCGTATTCGTCGGTTCTTTTGTTGACATATTTCAGCGTGAACTGGTCGAGAAGATAGCCCTCATGCACGGCGTGAATTTCCACACCGTCCACCCCGGCGTCCTTAAGCATTTTTGCACATTTTGCAAAGGCGTCCACAAATTCCTTTATTTCGGCCACCGTCATTTCCCTTGAGGGAACCTTGTCCGACCAACGGTTGGGCGAGGGGCTTGCCGTTGCGGTTATTTTGTCCAAATTCATGAAGGGCTTGCTGACAGCGCGGAGAAACTTGTTTGTGTAAAGGGTCTCCATCATGGAGCTTATGGTGAAGGAACGCCCGAAACCCGCGGTAAGCTGAACAAAAAGCTTTGCACCGGTTTTATGAAATTCCGGCATCCACTTTTTAAGATCCTCATACATTTTTTTGTTTTTATAAAGCCATTGTCCGAACATGGGATTGTATACCGGCTGACATCCCGGCATGACAAGCCCGGCATTGTTTTTTGCAACCTCAAGAATAAATCTTGCGCCGTCCTTATCAAAATGGTTCTTTTCCATCCAGCCGAAAAGGTCGGTTCCGCCCATGCTCGTCAGAACGATTCGGTTTTTGATTTCACAATTGCCGATTTTCCACGGCGTGAAAAGCGGATTTAACTTCTCATTCATTGTATTTCCTCCGTACTTTCAAATTTCCTTCTTCGGAAAATCCGATTTAAGAAATCGGTTTACGACTTTATTATACATCTTCCAAAGCAAAAATACAAGAAGTAAATATTTTTGTTCGAATTTAACAAATTGCAACGACAAAACATTTTAGACAGCGGCAAAACCTGCCTCCGAATAATGCTCACTTGCTTTTTTTGCCGATTAGTGATATAATACACAGACTGTGATTGACACAATGTTTTTCCTACATTTTAATGAACAGCGGTGTAAATATGAAAAATAATATATATAAAATTTCTGCCATTATAATTGCTGCGCTTTTTGCCGTATCGTGTTCAAAGCCGGCCGAAACTCCTCCCGCCTCATCCGAGACGGAGAAGGTATCTCAGGTTAAAGAGATTTGGAACATAGACCCCGAGCTTTATTGGAGCTTTTCCGACCTTTACGATTACTCGGAAATCAAAGGAATATCGGGCGAAATTACCCTTGACGCTCAAAAGGGCGAAACACTTCGTCTTTTTGATGAAAGCCAATCGGAAATTACCGATTATTCCGCCCGTATAAAGGACGGACAAACACTTAAAAAGTTTGATAAAGACGGAAATGTCGTTAAGGAAACGGAGCTCAAAATGCCCGATGTCACGGTTTCCGACAGCACTTCCTCAGCTGCCGTTACCGATGACGCTCCCGTTTCAGAAAAGCAAACTATCTCGATACTTGTTCCGTCGGGCTGCAACGGTATAAAATCAGCCGCCGCGGAATATGAAAAGAAACACGCCGACACAGACATTAAAATAATCGAGAAGGATTTTAAGCAATATGCCTCGGTTGTAAATTATCTTTCCGATTTGAAGGAGAAAAATGATCTTCCCGATTTGATAATGCTCGACCAAAAGTACCTTTCCTCGGCTTATTCGGCGGGTTTAGTAACCTCTTTAAATGAATTTGAGTCCCGTGACGATTTCAAGCAGTTCACTTCGACCTGCATTGAGGGAATGATGATTTCCGATTCGGTATGCGCTCTGCCCATTGAAGCAACCGTTTCCTGCTTTATTTCAAATCCCGATATACTTTCCTCCTGCGGTCTTGATATGCCGAAAAGCTATGATGAGCTTGTCGACTCCTGCGAAAAAATCAAGACCTATACCGACCAGGTTTTCCCTCTCGGAATTTCCTCAAACGATGAGAATTTTGACGATCTTTCGTCTCTTTTCCTCAGTTATCTTTGGTCAACCGACCGCACTTTCACCGACGGTTCTTCGGCGGCTTTTTCCTCCGACGATTGGAACGGCTTTATGGAATATATAAACGGTCTTAATTCGAAGGGGCTTATTTCAAAGGATTATTCCCCTTCACAGATGCTTTACGGAAAAACCGCCTTCGGCTTTACCGAAAGCTCATACTATAAAAACACATTCGGAACATCGGCCAAATATAATTTTGACTGCCATTCCTTTGCCGAAGTGTTCGGAAAAAATTATATTTCGCAAATGAAGCTGTCGGGCATTGCCGTTGTTTCAAACGAGGATAACGAAAAGGAAAAATCGGCTTACGATTTTGCAAAATTCTTTGCGTCAAACAAGGAATATACAGTCCAAAACTGCATTTCGAGAAGCACCGTTCCCACCCTTATCTCGGCACAGTCGTCGGAAAAATTTGCCGATGGGGTTTGGAAAACATATATAAGTGAGCTTGACAGTTCAAGATGCCTTTCCTCCGACGTTTCAAATGATTTGTATATGCGTTATGTTTTTGACGCCGTCATCGCAAGCCTTGAGCAGGATTCCGATATTTCGGCTCAGGCCGAGCTGCTTAAATCCCGCATAAACGCAAGACTGTCAAGATAATTTTTCACAACATTTCGGCACAAACGCTCTTTATAATTTATCGAAAAACAAATTCCGACAATAAATTTGTATAGTTTAAATAAATTCATTCTTTATTTTATGAATAATTGTTGACACATTATGAATTGTAGTGTATAATATTTCTAACGTTTGGAGACTTCAATGCAAAAGAACGATTTTAAAGGAAAAGACCCCGAACCGTCGGACGAACAGCTCGCCGTGTCCGCCGCCAAAGGCGACGACGCTGCTTTGACCGTTCTCACCGTCAGATATATGCCCATTGTTGCCGGCCGCGCCTTGGGATATTTTTCCGACGGATATGATTCCGACGACCTTATTCAGGAGGGAATGATCGGCCTTATAAAGGCAATCAGAAGTTTTTCTCCCGAAAAAGGCGCCTCCTTTCACACCTTCGCTCTCCTTTGCATCGACCGCAACATCATTTCGGCGGTTCGTATGTCCCTTTCGGCAAAAAGAATCCCCCCTTCCTCCCTGTTATACATCGATCAAAGCGACGACGACAGTCCCGACGCCGAAAGTCTGTTGTATGACCGAAAGCCAAATCCCGAGGACGCCATTATAAGCAAGGACACGGTCGAGCGGATAAACGCCCGGCTTTCCGGTCTGCTTTCAAAGACGGAATTTGAGGTTTTCGAGCTTTATCTTAAGGGCTGCTCCTATGACACCATTGCCGAGCGCCTTTCGATAAGCAGAAAATCGGTTGACAATGCGGTCTGCCGTGCGAAGGGGAAGCTTAAAAACTATATTCGGCTTTTTGAGGACAAGTATGATATGCCCCAGTAGCTTAAGCAGAGCGTTGTTATCAAAGGTGTCGGTGCAAATCCGTCCGCGGGCAAAATAATTTCAAGCGAGGTTAAAAAAATGTTTGAAGACAAAACCCTAATCTGCAAGGAATGCGGTTCCGAATTCGTGTTTACCGCCGGTGAGCAGGAATTCTACGAGGCCAAAGGTTTCGTTAACGAGCCGCAGCGCTGCAAAGCCTGCCGCGACGCCCGTAAGAACGCTGCAAGAGGAGAAAGACAGATGTTCACCGCAACCTGCGCATCCTGCGGAGCAGAGGCCAAGGTTCCCTTCCAGCCCCGCGAAGACCGTCCTGTTTATTGCAGCGACTGCTTTGCCAAAATGAAGGAAGAACAGGAATAATTTTTTCTGTTAATGAGGAGCGGAAAAAGTTTTCTGTAATCCAAAAACATAAACAGCCGGAGAAAAACTCCGGCTGTTTTTTTTAATAATAAAATTCGGATAAATCCTATCTTGTCGCTTTTGAAATAAATCCGTCAAGGTCGTTGAGAGAAAAGACATATTTGTTTCCGCAAAAGCTGCATACCGTTTCCACCGGCTCACCCTCGTTTTTAAGGTCTTGCAGCTCTTTTTTCCCGAGAGAAATCATGATTTTCTCATATCTTTCCCTGCTGCAATTGCACTTAAACTCGGTATGCGTCTCGTCAAGAATATCATATTCAATGCCTTCAAAAACGGTATTTATTATGTCTGACGGCGTTTTGCCGTCCTTGATCATGCGGGAAACGGAAGAAATATTTTTAAGATTATTTTCGATTTTATCAATTATTCCCTCGTCGGCGCCCGGCAAAAGCTGAACAAGAAATCCGCCGGCGCCCGTACATTTGAAATTTTTGTCCACAAGCACACCGAGGGCGCAGGCCGTGGGAACCTGTTCGCTTTTTGCGTAATAATCGGTAATGTCCTCGGCAATTTCGCCGCTTTCGATGGGACACATTCCGATTGTCGGCTCTTCAAATCCCAAATCACGGATAACGTAAAGGGTTCCTCCGCCGACGGCGCCTCCCACGTCCAGCTTTCCGAGGCTGTTTGGGGCGAGCTCGACCGACGGCTTTTCAACGTAGCCTCTCACATTCCCCTGCCAGTCGCTCACGCAGCATATTCCTCCGCAGGGTCCGTCGCACTTAAACTGAACTGTCAGGGTATTTCCCTCGTTTTTCAGCATCGAGCCCATAAGCGACGTTGCCGTCAGCGCACGACCGAGAGCGGCGGTCATTGTGAGAGAGGTTCGATGAATTTCGGCGGCTCTGTTTACTATTTCGGTCGAATCACATGCCATTATACAGGCGCTTCCGTCTCTTGATATTGCTCTTATAAGATTTTTATTTTCCATAAATGTTGTCAATCCTTTAAATATATGCTATACTCCATTATATATGAAAAAGCAAATATGTCAAGGAAGGGATAGCATGATAGAAAAGCTTGCAAAGGCGGCAAGAGACAACAATCTTAACGTATATTTTATAACCGAAATCAAGGACGGCAATAGCACGACCGAGAAAATTGTTCCCGCAAACGATTGCAACGATATATATTCAATTTCAAAGGCGATAACCTCCACGGCGCTGGGGGTGCTTTACGACGAGGGAAAAATTTCTCTTGAGGATAACATATACGGATTTTTTGCCGACGATTATCCGAATATAAGCGAAGTGTGGAAAAATGTCACTCTCCACAATGTTTTGACTCACACAACGGGGATCAAAGAGCCTTTCCTCGATGTTGACGCACCCGTCAACATAATCGACGCCGAAGGCTGTGACGATTATCTGAATATCGCGCTTGAACATGTTCCCGAAAATACCCCCGGTGAGCAATGGAATTACAGCGACTCAAATTATTACATTATCTCACGCGTTATCGAAAAGGTGTCGGGAAGAGAACTGGAAGATTTTCTTTTTGAGCGTTTTTTCAGACCAATGAAATTTCAGTCGGCGGGCTTCGCAAAATGCCCTCACGGTCACTCGATGGGCGCAACCGGCCTGTTTTTGAGCACATGGGATCTTGCAAAATTCGGGCAAATGTGTCTTGACGGCGGTATTTGGGAGGGCAAACGTCTTGTAAGCAAGGAATGGCTCGATATATCCACAAGCTGCCAAAGAGAGCTCCCCAACGACGGATTCTACGGATTTGGATTTTCCGGCAGCAAAGACAAAACCTTTACCATATCCGGCGGAATGTACGGGCAGACCCTTTTCTTTTCCCGAAAGCATCGATATGTCATAGCATGGACCTGCCACGATGAAAACGGCAGCACGGGAATTTTGACTAAAATTTTGGAGGAAAACGAATAATGAAAAGAATCGGCATGATGGTAGCCGTGGAAATAGAGGCTGTTCTGTCGAAATACGGACAGCCCGAAAGATGCGAAGAATGCTGCGGTTTTGAAGTGATGAAATATGACTGCAAGGGCTATGAGCTGCTCATTGTAAAAAGCGGAGAGGGTGAAATTGCCGCCGCAGCCGCAACGCAGCACCTGATTTCAAAATACGGTGTAAACTTGATCGTCAACTTCGGCGTTGTGGGAGGTCTGACCCCCGAGATGAGCAAGGCAAAGACCTGCATTGTCGAAAGAGTTGTTCACTATCAGTTTGACATTTCGGAAATCGACCCGGTCAAGGTCGGTCAACATTCGGGTTATGACGACATATATATTTATCCCGATGCCGAGCTTTTTAAAAAGGCGGTTGCCCTTCACCCCGAGCTTAAGGCGGTCACCTGCGCCTCGGGAGACCGTTTCGTCGGAAAGGCCGAGGATAAAATAAAGCTGCATGAGGATTTTGACGCCGATATTTGCGAAATGGAGGCGGCAGCAGTCGCTCTCACCTGTGACCGAAGCGGTATCCCCTGTCTTATTTTGAAAACCGTTTCCGACGGCATAACCGGCGGTGCAGAGGAATTTATTGCCGAGGTCGACCGTTCGGCCGACATCTGTCTTGAAATCACGGACAGAATTATAAACAGTATATAAAATAAAAAGCTGTGAGCACATAAAACTCACAGCTTTATTTTTTTATTTTATAAGTGTTCCAGCATTGTCGCCGGTATATGTGTCGCCCTGATAATAGAAATACGAATCGAAAATATCACGGGTGACCTGAGCGATATTGGAGCCGTAACCGCCCTTTTCCACAACCGTCACAACGGCAATTTCGGGATTTTCATAAGGGGCAAAGGCAATAAAAACGCCGTTGTTGTATTCCTGTCCCTTGTCAACAACGGTGGCCGTACCCGTTTTTCCGCCCACCTTCAAGGCATAGTTTGCAAATGCGGTCGACGCGGTACCCGCCGATTCGGTGGTAACCGAAAGCATTCCCTGTTTTACCACGTCGATATACTGTTCGTCAATTCCCACCGTGTCCATAACCTCCGGTTCGACCGACGAAACAACACTATTCATGTTATAGTTGCAAATTTCCTTAACAAGTCTTGCGCGGTATCTTGTGCCGCCGTTGGCAAGAGTTGCACAGTAGGTTGCAAGCTGAAGAGGTGTAAATCCGTTGTCCGACTGACCGATTGCAGCCTGCAGCGTGTCACCTGCGTTCCATACGCTTCCGATGGAATCGCGGTATTCCTTACCCGCAAGAATTCCCGCCGCCTCGTCGATTTCAATACCCGACTTTACGCCAAGTCCGAACCGTCTGCAAAATTCGTTCAGCTTTTCAATTCCGATTCTGCGTCCGGTCTCATAAAAGAAATAGTTACACGACACCTTTATCGCCGTCGTGACGTTTATATCGCCGTCATAGTGCAGACAGGTTGGCTGATAGTCGCGGTAGTAGGTGTATACACGGGAGCAGAAAATTGTCTCGCTCGGAGTAATCGCGCCGACCTGAAGTCCGATTGATGCGGTGGCGGGCTTAAAGGTGGAGCCGGGGGCGTAAACACCGCTGAAGGCGCGGTTAAACAGCGGATTTGAGCTGTCGGAAAGAAGGCTGTCATACGAGTTGTTGTATGTATCAATGTCATACGAGGGATATGTGGCGGCGGCAAGCACCTCGCCGGTGTTGACCTTTACGGCCACAACGGCGCCGGCATTTGCATACTGCCCGTCCTTCGTGCCGCGAAGGGAATCAATCATATTTTTAAGGGAATTTTGAGCCGTTTCCTGCATTTTTTTGTCGATTGTCAAAACAACCGAATTTCCCGGTTGCGGTTCGGTGGAAACAGAGCTCGAAACAATCTTTCCCGACGAGTCGCGGACGGTTTTGGTATATCCCGATTTGCCGCGGAGCTGATCCTCGCAGGCCTTTTCGATGCCGGATTTTCCTATGGAGTCGTCAAACGAATATCCTTTGTCCTTAAGCTCGTCCCATTCCTCGGCATAAATAAGACCCATGTTACCGAGAATGTGGGGAGCAAGGTCGCCCGAAACATATTCTCTTGTGCTGTCGATTTCGGTTTCGACACCCGAAAGGTTGGAATATGCCTCCTTGATTTTTGTGACCGTGTCGATGGAAACGCCCTCGGCAAAGGTATAAGGAATTGCGTCGGAATAATCGGCCACAAGCATTGTCAGCCTTATTCCCATTATCATACGCTTTGTTGCGTCGTCGTAATCCGACAGCTTGTATTTCTCCACCATGGCGTCCCAGCAGTTCTGAGCCGTGGCATAATGCGCAAGGCCAAGCTCGGATTTCATAGTGTCGGAGGAAATACTTCTGTTATCCTCAAATTCATACGGAGCGGATTTTGTCAGCGGACATTTATCCTTCCATGTTTCTCCCGTTGAGGTAAGCAGTCCCGTCATGGCAAGAATCGTGTCATTCAAATCGGAATCCTTCAGATAAAGTCGATTGAAAACAATGTTATAGCTGTCCTTGTTTTGAACGAGCGGACGCCCGTATCGGTCATAAATTTCTCCTCGAGCGGCGTTTATGGTGGTATACGTCGCCACGTTGGCAATGGACTGAGCTTCGTATTTATCCTTATGAATAAGCTGCCAATCCACAAGCCGTACGGAATAAAGCAAAATCACGGCGGCGAGTATTCCGCTTAACACGGCAATACGGCGGCCGGAATTATCCTTTTGTTTTCTCACAAACACCCCTCCTTTATTTAAAGTCCTTTGGAAAGCTTTTTACACAAAAAATACCACGGAATAATAAAAATCCACGAATATAACGTCGTGAGCAAAAATCTGTTTCTTAAAAACCACATTCCTTCGGCCGAAAAACCGCCGCGAAAGCAAAGAAGGCAAACAAAATTATACAGCACAAGGCACACAAGACAAAGAATAATCGCCGAAACAAGATTTTTGGTCAGCAAAAGTCTTGCCACAAGACCGCAGGCGCAGCCGATGAAAAGCATAAAAAGCGCATTTATCGGAAAGCCCGGACTTGTATAAAGGTCCAAAAGAATTCCCGAAAAGAGGCCGAAAAAGCCCCCTGCCGTTTCACCGAAAAAGAAGGAAACCGCAACGGCAAGAGCGACAAGCATATTGGGCGTGACTTCGCTTACGGTGAGTATCGAATAGGGCACGTTTTGTATAAAAAACAGCACAAGGCCGACGGCGCAAAGTATCGCCATCCGACCTATAAATGCGTGATTTTTCTTTTTTACGGGTTTTATATCTGTGTTCATTTTATTCGGTAATACCCTGTCCTTCAAATTCGGTTATAATCATAACTTGGGAAATTGACAAAAAATCAACCGCCGGGTCCACCTCGGCAAAGAGGGAAACTCCTCCCGTTTCGGTTCCGATTTCTTCCACGGTTCCGACGATAATTCCCTCGGGAAAAACTCCGCCCACCCCCGATGTAATAAGGTAATCCCCCATTGCGACCGAGGAATTTCGGCTCAAATAGGAAAGCCGTGTTTTTCCCTTGCCGGAAAGCGATTCGCTTCCCGCAAGGATTCCCGTTTCTCTTGTTCGGCTGTCAATCACACCGACGTTGAGATTGGGCGAAAGAACGGTTTCGACGACCGAATAGGTGGCCTGAACCTCCGAAACATAACCCACAAGCCCGTCGGCGGTTATAACCGGGTCATGAACAGAAACGCCGCGAAGAGAGCCGGAATTCACGGTGAAGGTTCCGGTTGAATTTATGTTGTCCGCCGCAACAACGGTGGAATTTTCAAATTTAAAGTCGCTGTTTTTTTCCT
>URYV01000042.1 GCA_900552285.1 uncultured Oscillospiraceae bacterium | reverse complement strand
TTTTCGTCCGAATCTTCACTAAGCGGCCGACGGCATATTTATATATTCCGAGGCCAAAGAGAAAACCAATCGGAGGAAATATACCTGCCTCTTTGCTAAAATGCGCAGATTTTTCGTCAGGCGTTCTCGAAACAGGCGCAGACATATTTCTATATTTCAAGTCCGGAGAGAGGACGAAATGGCGGAAAAACCGCCTTCTTCTTTCACTAAAACGTGCGGATTTTTCGTCCGAATCTTCACTAAGCGGCCGACGGCATATTTATATATTCCGAGGCCGATTAGGGGAGAGAGCGGACGGAAAAGCCGCCGTTTTAGGCTGTTAAACCATTTTTTCTTGCTTAACCTTATGGTCTATAATGTGCCTTGAAGCAAGCTCTTTGTGGACGTCGTCCACCGAGATGCCCATTTCAACCATGAGGACCATGGCATGATAGGCAAGGTCGGCAAGCTCGTAGATGGTTTCCTTTTTGTCGCCGGCTTTGGCGGCGATGATGACCTCGGTGCACTCCTCGCCAACCTTTTTGAGGATTTTATCAATACCCTTTTCGAAAAGATAGGTGGTGTAGGAGCCCTCGGGCTTGTCCTTTTTGCGGCCTTCGAGAAGTTCGTAAAGCCCGCGGAGGCTGAACTCGGACAGACTGTCGCTTTGATAGATTTTGCCGGTAAAGCAGGACTCGCTGCCGGTGTGGCAGGCAGGACCGTCCTTTTCCACCGTAACAAGGAGGGCGTCGCGGTCGCAGTCGGTGATTATCGAGACAATGTGCTGATAATTTCCGCTGGTCTCGCCCTTAAGCCAAAGCTGCTGTCTTGAACGGCTGAAAAAGCAAGTCAGTCCCTTTTCAAGAGAAATTTCAAGGCTCTGCTCGTTCATGTATGCAAGGGTCAGCACCTTTTTGGAGATACTGTCCACCACTATGGCGGGAATAAGCCCGTCTTTGTCGAATTTCAGGTCAAACTGCTGTGCCATTTTCATAACCTCACATTTATGTTTTGTCTTTTAAGAGCCTCTTTAAGCTCCTTTATTTTTATTTCTCCGAAGTGGAAAACCGAGGCCGCAAGAGCCGCGTCAATGTCGGGTATTTCCTTGAAAAGCTCGATAAAGTGCTCGGTTTTTCCCGCTCCGCCCGAGGCGATGACGGGAACGTTCACCGCGCGGCAAACGGCCTTGAGCATTTCGATGTCAAATCCGTTTTTTACGCCGTCGGTGTCGATGGAATTGACCACAACCTCGCCCGCTCCCCGCTCGACGCAGGATTTTATCCATGAAACGGCCTCCATGCCGGTGTTTTCTCTGCCGCCCTTTGCAAAAACGCGGAAAACGCCGTCCACCCGCTTTATATCAACCGACAGCACGACGCACTGGTTGCCGTATTTCTGCGCCGCAGCCGATATGATTTCGGGATTTTTTATGGCTCCCGAATTGACCGAAACCTTGTCGGCCCCGCATTTGAGCACCCGGTCAAAATCCTCGGGAGAATTTATGCCGCCGCCCACCGTCAGGGGGATAAACACGTTTTTTGCCACCTTCGTGAGAATGTCGGTGAAAAGGGCGCGCCCCTCCGAGGATGCGGTTATGTCATAAAAAACAAGCTCGTCGGCAAGAGAATCGGAATAAAATTTTCCAAGGGACACGGGGGACGAAACGTCGGCCAGCCCCTCGAAATTGACGCCCTTGACCACACGGCCGTTTTTGACGTCAAGGCAGGGAATAATTCTTTTTGTAATCATTTCGCCACCTCGATTGCCTCTTTAAGGTCGATGCCGCCGATATAGTAAGCCTTGCCGATTATGGCCCCGTAAATTCCCATGGCGGACAGCTCCTTTACATCGTCAAGGGAGGAGACCCCTCCCGAGGCGGTTATGTCGACGGTATATTTTTTCGAAAGCTCTCTGTAAAGGGCGCGGTTTGTTCCCATCATGGCTCCGTCCTTTGAAATATCGGTGCAAATGATGTTTTTAACGCCCTTTTTCTGCATTTTTTCCATAAAATCCGAGAGGGTGACGGCGGATTTTTCGAGCCAGCCCCTGACTGCTATAAAGCCGTCGCGAACATCGGCTCCCACGGCGATTTTTTCACCGTATTTTGCGAGAGCCTCGTCAAGAAAAGCCTCGTCCTCCACGGCCGCCGTGCCGAGAATAACCCGGTCGACCCCCGCCGACAGATATGCCGAAACGGTGTCCATGCTTCTTATCCCTCCGCCGATTTCCACAAAGAGAGACGTGTTTTTTACCACCCGCTCCACAACGTCAATGTTCGGGGTGGTTCCGTTTTTTGCACCCTCAAGGTCGACCATGTGAATATATTTTGCCCCGCATTTTTCAAAATCGGAGGCAACGCTCAGCGGGTCGTCGCTGTAAACGGTCATTTTATTATAATCTCCCTTAAGAAGCCTGACCGCCTTTTTTTCATAAAGATCAATGGCAGGAAGTATAATCATTTTTCCACCTCGCAAAAGGCCTTAAGTATTTCCAGTCCCGCGTCTCCGCTTTTTTCGGGATGAAACTGACAGCCCATAACATTTCCCACCGCAACGGCGGCGGTAAGTTCCCGTCCGTATTCGCAGGTCGCTATAAGACTGCTTTCGCAATTTTCGGCATAGTAGGAATGAACAAAATAAACGCAGTCTCCGTTTTTTATGCCGCCGAAAAGCCTGTGTGGCTTTTTTATGTTAAGCGCGTTCCAACCGATGTGGGGAATTTTAAGTGCCGACGGAATGTTCCCTTCCATGGGAACGACCTCGCCCTTTAAAAGTCCGAGCCCGTCATGCTCGCCGTATTCATAGCTTTTTTCAAAAAGCAGCTGCATTCCGAGACAGATTCCCATAATGTCGGTTCCCCTGTCGGCCGCCGCAAGAAGCGTTTTGTCAAGGCCGCTTTTTTTAAGCTTTTCCATGGCGTCGCCGAAGGCTCCCACCCCCGGCAAAAACAGCTTGTCCGCCGAACCAATGACGTCGGCGTCGTCGGTAATAACGGCCTTTGCCCCGATAAATTCAAGAGAGGACAAAAGAGAAAAAAGATTTCCCACGCCGTAATCTATTATCGCAATCATTTACAACAGTCCTTTTGTGGAGGGAATTTCGTTCAAAAATTTTTCATCAAGGCTTACGGCCTCTTTAAGCGCTCGGGCCGACGCTTTGAAGGCGCCTTCGATAATGTGGTGAGAATTCGCACCGGTAATTTTTCTTATGTGAAGGGTCATGCCGCCGTTGTTTGCCAGAGCGATAAAAAACTCGCCGCAAAGCTCGGTGTCGAAATCGCCCACCTTTTGGGTCGGAATGCCGAGCTCGCCGTAAAATCCCCCTCTTCCCGAAAGGTCGACCGCCGACAGAATCAGGCTTTCGTCCATAGGGAGAACAATGTTTCCGTAGCGCACAACGCCCTTTTTGTCGCCCAGCGCGTCGGAAAAAGCCTTGCCGAGACAAATCGCAATGTCCTCGGTGGTGTGATGATAATCGACGTAGGTATCGCCCTTGCACTTAACGGTCAAATCAAACCGTCCGTGGCGGGCAAAAAGAGTCAGCATATGGTCGAGAAATCCGCAGCCCGTGTCGATGTCGCTTTTGCCGCTTCCGTCAATATTAAGTTCAAGATAAATGTCGGTCTCGTTTGTGGTTCTTTTTATTTCCGCCCTTCTCACTTTTCTTCCTCCTTTAATATCTCGCCGATTTTTTCCAAAAGGATTTTCATTTGGTCAAGGGTTCCGACGGTTATGCGGTTATAATCGGAAATTCGCCCGTTTGCGAAATGCCGCACAAGCACACCCTTTTCCTTAAGCCTCTCATAAAGCCTTTGTCCCGAGATTTTTTCGCTTTTTGCAAATATAAAATTTGCCTTTGACTCGGTGGTTTCAAAGCCCAGCTTTTCAAGTTCCGATTTTGTAAATTCACGGTTTTCAATTATTTTTTTTGCGTTTTCGTCATAATATTCCTGCTCTGAAAGGGCGGCAGCCCCCGCGGCACAGGTCATTCGGTTGACATTATAGGGATTTGTGGAAAAGCGAATGGTGTTAAGGTCGGAAATGAGAGCCTCGCAGGCAAAACCGAAACCGAGCCTTGCCCCGGCCATGCTTCTCGATTTGGAAAAGGTTCCCGTCACAAGAAGATTGTCGTATTTCTTTATAAGTCCCACCGCCGACTGCCCGCCGAAATCCACATAGGCCTCGTCCACAATAACAACTCGGCCGCTGTTTGACGCAACAATTTCCTCAATGTCGTAAAGCGGCATGAAAAGCCCCGTGGGCGCATTGGGATTTGCGATAACCGCCGTTTCATTTTTGCCGATATAGTCGTTCTTGTCTATGGAAAAATCCTCTTTAAGGGGAATTTCGGTGTATGGAATTCCGTTAAGCTCGGCAAAGACGGGGTAAAAACCGTAGGTTATATCGGGAAAAATCAGCGGTCGTTCCCCGTCGGCAAAGGCCATAAAAGCAAAATTCAGCACCTCGTCCGAGCCGTTTGTGACGATCGTGTTTTCGACGCCGACGCCGTATTTTTCGGCAAGAGCCTTTCTGACGTTAAGGCACTCGGGGTCGGAATACAGCATAAGGCTGCCAACCTCGCCGGCCACCGCCTCAAGCACCTTTTTCGACGGCGGAAAGGGCGATTCGTTGGTATTAAGCTTTATATATTTTTGGTCCTTGGGCTGTTCTCCGGGGGTGTAAGGCGTCAGCCCCTCATATTTTTTTGAAAATAATCTGCTCATGCTTTTCCCTCAAATCTGACGGTTGCGCTTCTTGCGTGAGCCGAGAGACCCTCCTTTTCGGCAAAAAGCGCCACCTTGCCGGCCACCCTTTCAAGGGCGTCGGCCGTGAAATAGGTATACTGTGATTTTTTGACAAAATCGTCAACCGAAAGCGGCGACGAAAATTTTGCCGTTCCCGATGTAGGAAGTGTGTGATTCGGTCCGGCGAAATAGTCGCCCAGCGCCTCGGGGCAATTCTTGCCCATAAATATCGAGCCGGCATGACGAATTCGGTCGAGATAATCAAAGGGGTTGTCCACGCAAAGCTCAAGATGCTCTGGAGCGATCTCGTTTGCAATGTCTATGG
Organism: uncultured Oscillospiraceae bacterium; assembly: GCA_900552285.1. Lineage (GTDB taxonomy): Bacteria > Bacillota > Clostridia > Oscillospirales > Acutalibacteraceae > UMGS1484. Next base: position 5,792 of record URYV01000042.1, on the reverse strand, counting down.
CAGAGAGAAGATTTTCGGCCACGATTATTTTTCCGTTGTTATCAATCGACGCCCTCGCAATTTCGGCTCTGGGCAGTGCGGGAATCTGAAGCTCAAGCTGCTCGCTCACCTTTTTTGCAAAGTCGCCGTCGTCGGTAACGAGAACGGCGGTGGCGTTTTTGTCGTGCTCGGCCTGGGACAGCATATCGGCCGCCACAAATTCGGGATTGCAGCTGCCGTCGGCCACAATGAGAATTTCGCTGGGGCCTGCAATCATGTCAATCGCCACCCTGCCGAAAACCTGCTTTTTCGCCTCGGCAACGAAGGCGTTTCCCGGGCCGACGATTTTGTCGACCTTTTTGACCGTTTCGGTGCCGTAGGCAAGAGCGGCGACGGCCTGCGCCCCGCCGATTTTATAGATTTTATCCACTCCCGCAATTTTTGCGGCCGCGAGAATTTCCGGCCTGACGCTGCCGTCCTTTGAAGGCGGAGTGACCATGAAAAGCTCGGGGCAGCCGGCAATCTTCGCGGGAATACTGTCCATGAGAACGGTGGAAGGATATGCTGCCGTGCCGCCGGGAACGTATAGCCCGACCCTGTCGAGAGGAATGATTTTCTGCCCCATGACAACGCCGTTTTTGTCGTTGATTATAAAGCTGTTTCTCACCTGCGCCGAATGGAATTTCCGTATGTTTTCGGCCGCCTCCTCAAGCACGGCGATAAACTCCGGCTCGACGGTCTCAAAGGCTTTGTCGATTTCCTCCTCGGTGACGACGAGAGAAGAAAAGGTCACGCCGTCAAATTTTTCGCAGTATTCAAAAAGTGCCTTATCACCATTCGTTTTGACGTTTTCTATAATTTCGGCCACCGTTTCTTCCACGTTTGCCGAGAGATTTTCCCTTGAAAAAAGCTCGGAATTTTCCACCTCGCCGTATTTCATAATGCTAATCACGATTTTCCACCTGCCCTTTAAGACTGTCGCAAAGCCTTTCTATTTCTTCGGTTTTAAAGCGGAAAGCCGCCTTGTTTGCTATAAATCTCGCGCTTATGGGAACAACCGTCGCTTCAACCTCAAGGTTGTTTTCCCTAAGGGTGGTGCCGGTTTCCACAATGTCGACGATAACGTCGGAAAGTCCGAGTATCGGCGCAATTTCGATTGAACCGTTGAGCTTTATTATGTCGATGTCGCGGCCCATTTCGCCGTAATATTTTTGGGCGATGTTGGGGAATTTGGTGGCAACGCGGAGAGTTCGCCCGCTTTTGTCGCGAAAGCCTTTGGGCGCCGCAACCGCCATTCTGCACTTTCCCATATCAAGATCCAGCAGCTCAAAAACCTCCGGCTCATATTCCAGAAGAATGTCCTTTCCCGCAACGCCCACATCGGCCGCCCCTCTTTCGACATAAATCGACACGTCGGAGGGCTTGACCCAAAAATATCTTACTCCCTTTTCGGGGTTTTCAAAAATCAGCTTTCGGCTGTTTTCCAAAAGCTCGGGGCAGGGATAGCCCGCTTTTTCAAACATTCGGTATACCTTTTCACCGAGTCTGCCCTTTGGCAGCGCAACGTTAAGCATAGTCCCGCTCCTTTCAAAGTTCGATTTTTTCTTTGTATTTAAGCCGTTCGGGCACATTTTTCTGTGCCGAGACCGTCTTGCCGCCGTTCACCGCCGACTTGATTGTTTTTATAAGCTCGCTTTTGTCGGTTTTTTCACCGTAAACAATGAGCAAATCAACGTCATATTCCGGCTCGGGCTGTTCAAAAACTTCCAGCAGGTCGGCATAAACCGCAAAGCCCACGGCTCCCGACTTTTTACCCATTTTTTTCATAAGGCGGTCATACTGCCCGCCCGAAAGAACGCTTTCGGGAATGTTTTCAAGATAGCCCTTGAAAACAAAGCCGTTATAATAATTCATGTCGGAAACAATGGAAAAGTCAAATTCGATTTTATCCGAAAAATCCGAATTTTCAAGAAGATTCGACAGCTCCTTAAGCTCCAAAAGGGCTTTTTCGGCATTTTTCCCAAGGCCGAGCTTTGAAAGCCGTTCAAGCACCTTTTTCCTGTTTCCGTGAATTTCGGTGAAGGCCGCAAGGGTTTTTGCCGCCGTTTTGTCAAGGCCCTGCTCCTCACAAAGCTTCAGAATATCGTGGGAATTTTTTTCCGAAACAAGTTTCATTATCTTAAAGGCAAATTCATCGTCGGCACCGAAATCGGAAAGCACCGCCGAAAGCACGCCGAGGTGGGAAAGCCCGAAAACAAAGCTTTCGTCCACAAGCGAAAGAGCATGAGCCGCAATATCCACCGTTTCGTATATATCATAAAGGTCGATGTCGCCGATACACTCAAGACCGATTTGCGTTATTTCCTTAAATCGGTGGGTGCTCCCCGACGGACGGTAGACCTTTTCGTCATAGCAAAGCTTGGTTTTGATTCCGGGCGCGTCCTCGGTGTTTTTTATTATCGAAAGGGTGACGTCGGGCTTGAGCGCAAGCAGCTTGCCGTTTGTATCGTTAAAGGTGATAACCCTGTCGCTGACAAGAAAATCCTTGTTTTTTGCATAAAGTTCGTATTCCTCAAACTTGCTCATTTTAAAGGGCAGGTATCCGAATTCGGTAAAAAGGCGGCGGAATTTTTGAGAAAAAGATTCGGCGCCCGACGGGAAGTTATTTATCATTTTCTTTGCTTTCCTCTCTTTCGATTTTCGAAAGCACGGCTTTGTATCCGCCGTTGCCGTATTCAAGGCATTTGCTGACGCGGCTTATGGTGGTGGTGGATGCGCCGGTCGCCTTGCTGACCTCGCTGTAATGGGCTCCGTCATAAAGCATTTTTGCCATTTCAAGACGTTGGGAAATATCCAAAAGTTCCTTTATGGTACAGACATCTTCAAAGAAAAGTCGGCACTCCTCCATGCTTTCAAGGGAAAGCACCGCCTTAAAAAGCTGTTCAACCTCGGGGGTCTGCCATGCACTCATTTTGTTTACCTCACTTTACTACTTTATCACGGTAGAGCATTATTTTATTGAATTATAGCACCGCCGCCCCCTCTTGTCAATACCAAAGAGAAAAAATATCCCGCAAAAGAAAAAGACCGAAGCCTTTTCAGACTTCGGTCTTTTTAAAGTTTCGTTTGCACTCCGTCATTTGACGGGCGTATCACTTAAGAGCCAAAATTATTTGGATTTCTTGGTGATAACGAAGGCTGCTGCCATAGCTGCGCAGAGAACGCCGGCAACTGCAACTGCAGAAGCATCGGAGCTCTTGGGGTTGGCAGTATTGGTGCCGGTGGTGGTGCCGCCGGTTACGGTGCCTGCAACGGAAGTAGCAGCGGTGGTCTCACCGGTGGTGGTAGTAGTGGTGGTGGAAGTGGTGGGATCAACAATAGAAGTGGTGGGATCAACAATAGAAGTGGTGGGCTCAGTGGTAGAAGTGGTGGGCTCAGTCTCGGAAGCAACAGCAATACCGCCGGCAACAACGTTAACGTTTACGGGACGAAGAGCGTTGGAGAGGAGGTCTGCAGTATCATAAGCGGAGAAATCGGAGAAGTTAACGGTAACAGCAGCATTGGTAGCCTTAAGAACCTTAAACTTCAGAGCATAGAAAACGCCGCCCTTGCTCTGGCCGTTAAGGATCCAGCCGAGCTCTTTGCCGTTTTCAGCAGTAGTAGCCTTCATGTTAGGCTTGGGGATGTTGTTGGTCTCGTCGGTCCAGCCGATGAACTCAAGAGCCTCGGTGTCATAGTCACCAACGGTGGCCTTGAATGCGGCATAGCCGAACTCAACATTGTCGCTAAGGCTTACGTCGAGGATAACTTCAGATCCGACATCTGCCTCAGTAACATTGACGGTAGCGACAGTAGCGGTGACATTCTCTTCACCGGCTGCGAATGCTACCGAAGCGAAGCAAGCGATCATTGCAACGCTCAAAACGATTGCGAGAAGCTTTTTCATTTTGATTCATTCCTTTTCAAAAAATTTAGATTGGGCATCTCTAACGAGATTATAATACACGGAAATTCAATTGTCAAGTGAAAAGTTTCAAAAATTATTGAAAACATAGAACATTTGACAAAAAATCTCCGAGATTATCGGGAAAACTTAATCTTTTTACAGATTAGTCTTCGGAGATGGCTTCTACGGGACAGGCTGCCTCGCAGGCACCGCAAGAAACACATTTGTCGGCATCGATTACATATGTATCTTCGCCTTCCGAAATGGCCTCGTTGGGGCAGGTATCAGCACAGCTGCCGCATTTGATGCACTCATCGCTGATTTTGTATGCCATTGGAACCGCACCTCCTTGTACTGTTTGAAAGGGGAGTCTTCGAAAAGAACACTACCCACTCTCTTTATTGCATTGTATCACATTTTTTCGCAATTGCAAGCTTTTTTTTAAGGGAAAGAGTCTTTATTTTACCAATTTACTCGGTTAACATAATTTTTTGAGGGAAATTTTACACCGAAAAACCTTACATTATAATATATAACTCTATTCCGAATCGTCGGGGAGTTCCTTTTCTTCCTTTTCGGCAGACTTATGCCCCGGGCGGCCGTGGAGCGGACGGATTTCCCGACGGTTGAAGGTCTCTACCGTCGTCTCCCCGTCCTTTTCCAGCGACACCTTGACGTCGCCCTTCAAAAGGTCGACCGACTCGACGGTTCCGACGCCCGAAGGGGTTTTTACCGACGCGCCGACTCGGGGACTTATTTTGTGAAGATATTCATAGGCGTTCTGCTCATATTTCAGGCAGCACATAAGCCGCCCGCAGGTTCCGGAAATTTTCACGGGATTAAGCGAAAGATTCTGTTCCTTTGCCATTTTTATGGACACGGGCTGGAAGGCATTCAAAAACTTCGAACAACAGAATTCCCTTCCGCAAATTCCTATTCCGCCGAGCAGCTTGGCCTCATCCCTGACACCGACCTGACGAAGCTCGACCCGAGTGTGGAAAACCGAGGCGAGATCGCGCACGAGCTCGCGGAAATCCACACGTCCGTCGGCCGTGAAGAAAAAGATTATCTTGCTGTTATCGAAGGTGTATTCCACCGAAATCAGCTTCATTTCAAGCCCGTGGGCGGCAATTTTTTTGCTGCATATTCCGAAGGCTTCCTTTTCCTTTTTGTGATTTTCCTCAAGATGAGCAAGATCCTTTTCGTCGGCAATTCTCACGACCTTTTTGAGAGGAATTTCGAATCCCTCGGAGATTTCGGCATTTTCCGAGGCGCACACGCCGCATTCAAGCCCCTGTGCCGTCTCTACAATGACCTTTTGCCCCTTTTGAACGGAAATTCCGTCGGGGTCAAAATAATACGACTTTCCGCCGTCTTTAAATTTCACGCCAATTACAACAGGCATTTTTTCAACTCCGTTATCTTATAAGTTCGGCGCAAAGCACCGTCAAAAGCAAATTCATTTTGGGATTTTCCTTAAGTCTTGCCGCCGTTTTTTCACAAGAACGATAGCATTCGGCAAGCCTTTTCGAGGTCATGGCCCCGCAAAGAGCGTCGACCTCGGCGGCATATCCGAAAATTTCCTCCGCCGCTCCCTCTTTTTTCATATATGCGTCGCGAAAAACTCCGCCCGCCGTCACAATCACATCGGCAAACGACGCAACATCCTTTTCGAAGGGCATAACCGCCTTTAAAAAGCCGACGGCGTCCCCCTTTGCGGTTGATTGCAGCATCTTTTTGAGCGCTTCGTCACAATCGGATTTTTCCGAGAAAAGGAGTTCTTCCGCCGCGCCGATAAAGCCCTCCGACCGTTCGGCCGCGCGGCGAATTTCCTCTTTTTTGACATCCGAAAACTTTCTTTGAAGAA